>JBDHWI010000001.1:0-69248 GCA_039810125.1 Thermoflexales bacterium
TCGCGCTCCCAAGCGCGAGTGCTGACTTCATGCCGGCAAACAAGGCGGGTGGGCTTCGATGAGGCTCACCCGCTTTTTGTGCGACGCGATAATGCCGGCATGGAGATCAACCTGACCACGCCGGCGCTGTTATTTCCGGCCATCTCGCTCATCCTGCTGGCCTATACCAATCGCTTCCTCGGCCTGGCTTCTGTCATCCGCAATCTGCGCGATCGCTACGATGACACGCATGATCCGCTGATCTCGCGGCAGATTGAGAGCCTGCGCCACCGCGTGGTGCTGATCCGCAACATGCAACTGTTCGGCGCGTCAAGCTTGCTCTTGTGCATCGTGTGCATGGGGGTGCTGTTCGTCGGCTGGGCGGCTGCCGGCAAGGCCATCTTCATTGTCAGCCTGCTCTTCATGGCGCTCTCATTGGCCATCTCTATCTACGAGATCCAGATCTCGGTCAAGGCGCTGGAGTTGAACCTGAGCGACATGGAGCGGGCGCGCTAACGGAGCGCGACTAGAATGGCAGCCATGTCCACCACCGACACGGTCTTTGCAAAAATCGCGCGGCGCGAAATTCCCGCCCATATTGTGTACCAGGATGATGAGGTGACGGCGTTTCGCGACCTGAACCCCGCTGCGCCAACCCACATCCTGATCGTGCCAAACAAGGTCATCCCGACGCTGAACGATGCCACGCCTGACGATGAGCGTGTGCTGGGCAAGCTGCTGCTCACGGCGCAGAAGCTGGCCGCGCAGGAAGGCATCGCCGCCGGCGGCTATCGCGTGGTGATGAACTGCAATTCCGATGGTGGCCAGAGCGTCTATCACATCCACCTGCACCTGCTCGGCGGCCGCAAGATGACGTGGCCGCCTGGCTAATACCAATATCCGCTATGAAATTTCTCATCACCGGCGGCGCCGGCTTCCTCGGAACTGCGCTCGCAAATGCACTGGCGAGGCAGGGCAGCGTGGTGCGCGTGATCGACGATGTCAGCACCGGCGACCCGGCGCGCCTCGACCCAGCGGTGCACTTCACGCGCGGCGATGTTAACGACATTCCCAAGCTGTGGTCGCTGCTGCAAGGCGTCGAGGTGGTGTATCACCTTGCCGCGCGTGTCAGTGTTTCCGAAAGCGTGCTGTATCCGCGCGACTACAACGCGACCAACGTCGGCGGCACGGTTGCGCTCATTCAGGCGGTGCGCGACGCCGGCGTGCGCCGCATCGTCTTCACCTCGTCCGGCGCAGTGTATGGCGAGCAAAATGATGAGCGCGTGCGCGAGGAAGCCATTCCCAACCCTGGCTCACCCTACGCTGTGAGCAAACTGGCTGCCGAGCATTACCTCAATACCATCGGCGCGTTGTGGGGCATCGACACGGTCATCCTGCGCGTGTTCAACGCCTATGGCCCTGGCCAGCAATTGCGCGCGTCGCATCCGCCGGTGGTGCCGGCGATGTTGCGTCAGGCGCTCGGCGGTGGCTCCATCATCGTGCATGGCGATGGCCGGCAGCAGCGCGATTTTGTCTTCGTGGATGATGTGGTGAATGCGCTGCTGGCCGCCGCCGGCGCATCCACTGTCAACCGCCTTGTCATCAACGTCGGCAGCGGCGTGCCGACCAGCATCAATGACGTGGTGGCAACCATCGGCAGGTGCATGGGCAAAGAATTGACGCCACTACGCGTGACTGCCGAAAGCGGCGGGGTATCGCGCCTGTGCGCCGATCTTGGCCGCGCTCGTGAGCGCCTCGGCTACGTGCCGAAGGTGTCGATCGACGAGGGCATTCGCAGGACGATTGAATCGACCAAGTGATTGAGATTACGCGCCTGACCCGCACATTTGGCAAGCACGTCGCGCTCGACGCCGTGTCACTGCTCGTGCCGTCTGGCTCCGTGTATGGGTTGGTCGGCCCCGCCGGCGCCGGTAAAAGCACGCTGCTGAAAATCCTCGCCACATTGCTGCCGCCCACCAGCGGCGACGCGACCATCGCCGGCTCGTCCGTCATCCGCGACAAATTGCG
Organism: Thermoflexales bacterium; assembly: GCA_039810125.1. Lineage (GTDB taxonomy): Bacteria > Chloroflexota > Anaerolineae > J036 > Brachytrichaceae > JBDHWI01. The sequence continues at coordinate 2,008 of JBDHWI010000001.1, forward strand.
CGTGCGCCAACTCATCGGCTATCTGCCGCAGGATTTTGGCGTTTATGGCGATCAGACCTGCGCTGAATATGTCGCCTTCTTTGCTGCGTGCTATGGCGTGCCGCGCAACGAGTGTGCTGCGCTCGCCAACGATCTGCTGCAACTGGTCGATTTGCACCATCGCAAAGACATGCCGACGGAGCAACTGACGCGCAGCATGAAGCAGCGCCTTGGACTCGCGCGCGTGCTGGCGCACGACCCGCAGGCGCTGTTGCTCGATCATCCCACCGTCAGCCTCGACCCGCGCGCGCGGGTGGAGTTGCGTGAGCTCATGCGCGAATTGAGCGGCATGGGCAAGACGATCCTGATGACTGCGACGCATCTGGCGGAGTTGCAGGATGTTTGCACGCATGCGGCGATCCTGCGTGGAGGGCGCATCGCGTTCGCCGGCCACGTGGAGCAGGTTGGCGCGATGGCGCCGCCCTACCGCGCGCTGATCGTGCGTTTCCTTGGCGACCCGTCGTTGGCTGCCGATTTGATCCGGCGCGGGCACGGCGTGGTGGATGTGCAGCAGATCATCGATCAATCGGTTGCCGGCAATGCGCCGCTCGCCGGCGTCACGGTGCTGAAGGAAATTCGCGTCACTTTCGATGGCGATTACGGTGATGCCAGCACGCTGCTCAAGTCGCTCATGCATAGCGGCGTGCAGGTGGTGTCGTTTGCAGAGGAGATGTGATCATGCGCATGCCATCGATCAAGCTGAACAACCCCCTCCACCTCAATCCAGTGGCTGTGCGCGAATTTGTTTCGCGCATGCGGAGCGCGCGCGCATACACCATCATCACGATCTACCTCGCCATCGTCAGCGCGTTGGGAGTGCTGTTGTATGCCGTGAGTTTTCTCACGAGCACTCGCACCATTGGCAGCAGCGGACAGGTCGGCACAGTGGTGTTTTCTTTTCTGGTTGGGATGCAGGTGTTGCTGGTCAGTTTTCTGACGCCGGCATTCACCGTCAGCGCCATCAGCAGTGAGCGCGAACAAGGCACCTTCGATCTATTGCGCGCCACGCTTGTCTCGCCGCGCCAGATCGTGCTGGCGAAATTGCTGTCGTCCATCGGATTTACGCTGGTGTTGATCGTCGCCACGCTGCCGCTGTTTTCGCTGGCGTTTTTGCTGGGCGGGGTGGAGCCGGTGGAATTGCTGATCGTGCTGTGTGTGGTGTTGTCGTCGGCGCTGTTTTTCTCGCTCCTGGGGCTGTATGCGTCGGCGCGCTCGCGCACAACGCTGGGCGCAACGGTGATTACCTATGCTGTCACGCTCGGCATCGTGGTTGGCATCCCGCTGGCCTCATTGATTGGCTCCTCGACGATTCAGCTGGCATTGCTGTCCGGCGGGCGCTCTGCAACCATTGCCAGCCTCGCGGAAACGCTGCTCACGTTTGCCATCAGCTTCAGCCCAATCAGCGCGGTGGTTGCCAGCCAGCGCTTCTTCGCCATCACCGGTGATGTATGGCGCTTCAACCCGGCTTTTGTGTCGAGCGCGCTTTCGGTGACTACGCCTTCGCCATTCCTGATCCTGACGTTCACCTATCTCATCGCCAGCGCGGTGCTGTTCGCCTTGTGCGTGCGGCGCGTGTCGCGCAGTGAGCCTGGGTGACACAAGCTAATTCCACTTCGACGCCTGGTCGCTGAGATGCTTGACGAAGTTGCGGATGACGCCGGCGTCCTGCGCGTTCGGCCACGCGCTCAGGTAATGCTCCAGCAGATCGATGGCCTGCCGGCGCCTGCCCATTTGCCCATACAGCACGCCGAGGTTGCGCATCTCGGGAATGTCATCCGGGTTCAGCGCCAGCAACCGCTCAATCACCATTGCTGCCCGCGGGAAATCACTTGCCGCCGCATAGAAGTTTTTAAGGTTGTTCAGCATGCGCGTCAGAATGTAACGCGGCTGCACCGGACTCAGGAATGATTCGTGGAAGGGCAGTGCGCCGCCAGTGATTGCCTCCACTCGCCGGCGGCAATCCTCCTCGCTCAGCACCTGCCCGCCATGAAACGGGTCAAGATAGACCACCTCGCCGCCCTTTAGCGCGACGCGCACGATGAAATGCCCGGGCAGGCCGACGCCCTCAGCGCGAATATCCACGCGCTTTGCTATCTCAAGGTACAGCACTGAGAGCGAGATGGGGATGCCCAGCCGGCGCTCCAGCACTTCGTTCAGGAAGCTGTTGCGCGGGTCGGCATAATCGTCGGCATTGCCGCTGAAACCCAACTCCTCAAATAGAAATTCAGCCAGCGTGAGCGCCGGCAGGTCGGTCGAATGCACCGTGTGATCTGCGGCATCGGCCAGCCGGTCGAAGCGATCGAGGTAGCCGGCAACATCCAGATCGGGATATTCGAACTTGCCCATCACCAGCGCTGCGCGGGCGAGGTTGATGCCGGCGGTTTGCACTTCGCCGGCGAATGCATCCAATGCCGCGTCATTCGGAATTTTCATGGCTCGTTTTGATCTCCCTGGCGCTGGGTGCGCGCCCTCGCGCCGGCTGGAGTACTATTCGCGTCATGGCATCGAAGGAATTGATCGGAACACGCGTGGATATTTTAGACAAGGGCTTCGTGGAACTCCAGGACATGATGGGCGATGATCTTGCCATTGTCAACGCGGCGCGCGTCTCGTTTCTGGGCGAGACGAAAGGCAGCGACAAGGACAAGAAACTGCTGCTTTATCTCTTGCAGCACCGTCACACCAGTCCCTTTGAGCAGGTGGAGTTCAAGTTTCGCGTGCGCGCGCCGGTGGTGACGTGGTGGCAGTGGGTGCGCCATCGCACATGGAGCTTCAATGCGCAGTCGGGGCGCTATGTTGCCTTTGAGGAAAATGATTTTTACACGCCGGCGATTTGGCGCAAGCAATCGCCCTCGAACAAGCAGGCCAGCCTCGGCGAGGTGACGCTGGAGGAGGGCACAGAATTAACGCAGGATTTGCTCGCGCACTACGAGCGCGGCTACCAACTCTATGAAAAGGCGCTGGGTATGGGTGTGGCGCGCGAGCAAGCGCGCATCTTCCTGCCCGGTTTTGCAGTGTATTACACCTGGGTGTGCAAGGTGGATGCGCACAACCTCATGCACTTTCTAAGCCTGCGCATGGCCGAGGATGCGCAGTATGAGATTCGCGTATATGCGCAAGCCATCTACGCCCATTTCTTCAAGCCGGCGCTGCCGTGGACGGCGGAGGCATTTGAGAGATTCATCCTGGGCAAAGCCTAAAGCGATTGGGCTTGTTCGCATCCCAATCCCCTTCATGGGAGGGAGCAAGACGTGATCTCATACAAAGATGCACTGCGCAACGAGCGCTGGCATGCAGCGGAGGTTTTCCTCGCCACGCCGGCGCTTGTCGTTCTCCAGCAATATGTGCCAGTGCTGGTCACGCGGCTTGGCGCATCGCCGTTGCTGCTTGGCCTGCTCACCTCGGGCGCCGCAGTGATGCTGGTGCTGGCTTCGTCGCTTGGCCAGTTCTGGCTGCAACGGATGCCGCACTGGCGGCCAGCGATGTTCATCCCGCTGATGCTGTGGCGCAGTGCGTTGTTGGCGGTGCCGCTGCTGTTGCTGTTGCCAGCGGGTCAGGCCGAAGCCATCGTTGCGCTGGTGGTGCTGCTCAACTTCGCTGCAGGCTTCAGCAACTACACCTTCACGTCTTATCTGCCGCGCATGACGCTGTCTGACCGGTTGGCGCGACTGGTCAGCCTGCGCTGGACGATGCTCGGCCTCGGCATGGCGCTGTTCACGGTCATCCTGGCCGCCCTGCTCGATGCCTTTCGCATCCCGGTGAACTATGCCGTCGTGTGCGCGCTGGCATTTGTCATTGGCGTTGCCGGCGCGTGGTGTCTGATGCAGACCAGGCCAGAGCCATTGACGAAGGGCGGCAAGGGCAAGCCGCGCGCAAAGTTGAGTGAGATCCTCTCCCATGTGCCGGCGCGGAAATATCTGCTCGTCACACTGCTGGCGCAGATTGCGCTCAATGCGCCAGGGCCGCTGGTGACGCTGCAGATGGTGCGTGTGCTCGGCGCAACCAACATTGAATATGGCTGGTATCTTGCGATTTTCTGGATCAGCCTGGCTGCGTTTGGGCTGGTCGTGCCAATGCTGGTTGACCGCTATGGCAACACCAGAATTTTTGCTGCCGGCTGCATCGGGCTGGGTGCGCAGTTGGTCATCCTCGCGCTTGCGACTTCCCTGCCGGTGACGTGGATCGCTGGTTTTGCCGGCGGCATCACCTCGGTCATGTTCCAGGTGACTGGCTTTGGGTTGCTGGTGCAGTCTGCACCGCCGGAGAAGTACGAGGGCTTCGTCGGCATTCACCAGATGGTGGTGAACTTCTCTGTCTTCGTTGGCCCGCTGTTGATGACTGCGCTGATCGACGTGGGATTGTCGATTGCGGTCGGCATGTTGATGGCGGCGGCTGCGCGCGTTGTGGCCGGCGTGCTGGCTCTGCGAATGGCGAAGTGAGCGGGGAATGCGCGATTGGGACGTTGAGCTATTGCATGGTCTATCGCGCCGTGCAATGCCCCGTTGTCCCAATCGCTCAATCTGCAATCGCTAGTAGTACAGCCCCCAGTTTGCCGCTGCCTGATCCTCCATCATCGTCGGCTCCCACATCTCCAGCCCCATCGTCACCTTGGCGACGCGCTCGGCTGTTTCCTGCGTGGTCTGCTTGACTTGTTCGACCATCGCCGGCCCATACGGACAGAATGGCGTGGTCAGGATCATCGTCACATTCACTTCGTCTTGTGAAACTTCCAGTTTGCGGATGAGACCCAGTTCAACCACGCTCATGCCGAGTTCGGGGTCATAGACCTGGCGCAACGCAGTGCGCACCTTGTTCTCAATCTCAAGCGCTTCACCCATCGGCGCTTTGTTGTCAGTAGTGTTGTTGGCTTGCTCGCTCATGTGCCATCTCCTTCAACATTTTTGCTGCCCTTGCAGCGAAATAGATTATAGCCATCCGAATGATGCGGAGATGATAGCTGCTTGATCGATTGTTTTGCGCCTCGCAATTCGCAAACCAGGCCAGGCGTCCGCCATTGCGAATCCATTGCGCCCCTACAATCGTGCAGATCATGAAGATTACAGGCGTTCGCTTCAAACCATACGAGATCACCCTGACGCGCTCGCTGGGCGATGCCAACGGGCCGCATGGCAATACGCGCATGGCGCTGATGGCGGTCTATCTCGACACTGACGAAGGCGTGACCGGCATCTCGCTCAGTAGCCCGGGCGCGCAGGGCGCCATCGCCGGCCTGGTCGATGGGTTGATCGCCGGCCATGATCCGCGCGGTGTGCGCGGACTGTGGAAGCGCATGATGGACCATGCCTTCAAGGGCGGGAACCGCGGTGCGATCACCGGCAGCATTGCCAGCATCGACATTGCACTGTGGGATTTGAAGGCGAAGATCAACCGCGAGCCGCTGTGGCGCGCGCTCGGCGGATCTTCGCGGCGGGTGAAGGGCTATGCCAGTGACATCGGCCTGAGCTTGAGCGACGATGCGCTGCGCGCGTTCTATGAGCGGCTCGCCGCGCAGGGCATGAACGCCGGCAAGGTCAAGGTTGGTCTCAATCTGGAAGACGATCATCGCCGGATAGGCATCATGCGCGACGCGCTGGCGAAGAGCGGCAAAACGCCGCTGCTGATGATCGACTCAAATGAGTATTGGTCGCCGAAGCAGGCCATTCGCCACATTCGCGAATTGGAGAAGACCTACGATCTGTTCTGGGTGGAGGAGCCGGCGCGGCGCTGGGACTATCGCGGCTTGCGCAAGGTGTCGCAGAGCGTGAATGCTGCTGTCGCCACTGGCGAAAACCTGCACGACATCGGCGACTACATGGCGTTGATTGCGAATGAGGCCGCTGATGTGTACCAGATCGGCATCGGCACGTCCGGCATCACCGGCGCGATGATGGTGGCCGACATGGCGCACGGCTTTGAGCATCCTGTCTCGTTGATGAACTGCCCAGCCAACTTCATGGCGCATCTCGGCACGGCGTTGCCAAACCACAACATGATCGAGGTGCTGGACGCCGGCGTTGATCAGGGCATGATCCATCGCCACACGGTTGAGGATGGCTATGTGACGCTGAGTGACGATCCAGGACTGGGCATCGCCTTCGATGAGGTGAAGCTCGATGCGTGGCGTGTCGAGTGGCCGTCGGCAGAGGCGAAGATGCCGTTTCCACGCCGGCGGGGCGCAGGGCTGTATGAAGTGCCGCTGACTGAGCCGGATGAATTGCCAGACTGAAAAGATCGCCGCTATATAATCGCCGCGCTATCGAAAAGTTGTTCGCAAAAATTGTTCGCAAGGAAAGCCACTGACTCATGCGTCAAAACACCCTCATCAGGCTGATCCTCGTCATCGCATTGATTGCGATGTCAGTCTACATTGTCATCCCCGTGCCGAAGCCTGATCCCATCAAGAGCCTCGTCTTCTGGCAAGAGCCGCGCAGCCGTGATTTGCAGATCAAGCAGGGTCTCGACTTGAAGGGCGGCCTGCAAGTGCTGCTGGCGAGCGACCTGCCAGGCGGCGTGACGCCGACCGAGGCGCAAATGGAATCGGCCAAGCGCATCATCGAAGATCGCGTCAATGGGCTTGGCGTGTCCGAGCCTATTGTGCAGCTTCAGGCCGACAACCGCATCCTGGTGGAACTGCCAGGCGTGACGGATCGCCAACTGGCGATCGACCTGATCAAGCAGACCGGCCAACTGGAATTTGTGGATGGCGGTTTCAACCCGCCGGCGGAAGGCACAGTCATCTCGACCACCTATGGCGCATTTGGCTCGATGCTGTTTCCGCAAACCAGCCCGAATGCCAAACCGATCACTGCGACGGAGCAGACACCTAGCGTGTGGCCGACGGCGTTCACTGGCGAGGTGCTTGCCTCAGCCGATGCGCAGTTGGATAACGTGGGCCGGCATATCGTGCAGTTTGCCGTGCGCGCGCAAGATCAAGAGGTGTTTCGCCAGTTCACATCCAGCCGGCAGCAGCAGGCGCTGTGCATTGTGCTGGACAGGACTGTGCTTTCATGCCCGCGCATTCAGGCCGTGCTGAGTGACAGCGGCTCGATCACTGGCAACTTTACGCTGGAGGGCGCGCGGCAGTTGGCGCTGATCTTGAGCTACGGCTCGTTGCCGGTGCCGTTGAAGTTGGAGACCACGCGCGACGTGGGCGCGACGCTCGGCGCAGATTCCATTCGCCAGAGCCTGATCGCCGGCGTCATCGCGCTCATCGCGTTGATGACCTTCATGATCATCTACTACCGCCTGCCCGGGTTGCTATCGGTGGTGTCGCTGATCTTCTTTACGGTCGCCACGCTCGCCATCTTTGTGTTGCTGCCGGTCACGCTTACCTTGCCGGGCATCGCCGGCTTTATCTTATCCATCGCCACCGCCGTCGACGCGAACATCCTCGTCTTTGAGCGATTCAAAGAGGAATTGCGTGGCGGGCGCACGTTGCGCGGCGGGGTGGAAGCTGCCTTCCAGCGCGCCTGGCCATCGATTCGCGACTCGAACATGAGCACGCTGCTGGTTTGCGCCATCCTGTTCATCTTCGGCAACACCTTCGGCGCAAGCGCAGTGAAGGGTTTCGCCATCACACTGGCGCTCGGCATCCTCGTCAGCTTGTTTGCCGCCATGTTCGTCACCCGCACGATGATGCGGCTGGTGTTCTCGGAATCCACCACTGAAGCCGTTGAGGAGCGCCGCGCGCTTTTGGGCGTCTAGGAGCAGCATGTTCAATATATTCAAGATCGTCGAGAACCGCCGGTTTTACTTCATCCTCTCGTTGATCGTCATCATCCCCGGCATCATCGCGATGCTCTACAACGTCATCACGCTGCCGACGCACACACCGTGGAAGCTCAGCCCCGACTTCCTCGCCGGCAACCGCTTCGAACTGGCGTTCAGCGGCCCGATCAGCGAAGACCAGATTCGTGGCGTGTTCAACCAGTTTGGCATCACCAACCCGGCCGTCACTCGGCTGGGCGTCGAGGCCGACAACATCTGGCAGGTGCGCACCATCTTCATCGAAGGTCAGCAGGCGCAGCAGATTCGCACCGCGCTGAACGCAATCGCCCCGCTGGATGAAGGGCGCTCATCCGTGCAATCGGTCAGCCCGACGGTGGCTTCGCAGGTGACGCAAACGGCGTTGCTCGCCATCGTGGTGGCATCGCTCGCCATCCTCGTCTTTATCTGGTGGTCGTTCCGCAAGGCCGAACATTCGATTCGCTACAGCGTGTGCGCGATCGTTGCCATGGTTCACGACGTGCTGGTGGCCGCCGGCCTCACTGCCATCTTCAGCATCGTGTTCAATTGGGAGATCGACGCGCTGTTCATCACCGCCATGCTCACCGTGCTGGGTTTCTCGGTGCAGGACACCATCGTGGTGTACGACCGCATTCGCGAGAACCTGACGCGGCGTCGCGGTGAATCGTTTGAGAACATCGTCACGCGCAGCGTGGTCGAGACATTGCATCGCTCGCTCACCATCTCGCTGATCAACATCCTGGTGATGGTGGCGCTGTTGCTGTTCGGCGGCGCGAGCATCAAGCAGTTCATTGCAGTCATGCTGATCGGTCTGGTCAGCGGCACCTACTCATCGGTGTTCAGCGCTGTGCCGCTGGTGGTGGCGTGGTTCGAGCGCGACCTGTGGGGCACGAAGCACCGCATGGCACCGGCCCGCGCGCCAGCGGCGAAGTAGCTGGCGCCAATCAAGAAGCGAATAACGGGATGCGAAGACCTCGCGTCCCGTTTTTATTGTGTTCATGGACATCGACGTCATCACTTCGAATCTGCTCAACCCGCCAATCCTGTTCTTCTTTCTTGGCATGATCGCTGTTGCGCTGAAGTCCGATCTGGATATGCCGCAGCCGTTGCCGCGATTGCTGTCGATGTATTTGCTGCTATCGATTGGCTTCAAGGGTGGCGCGGAGTTGCGGCACAGCGCCGGCGGCAGCGCAGTCATTTTGTCTCTGCTTGCGGCGATGGGGATGGCGCTGGCGGTGCCGGTGGTTGCGTTCTTCATCTTGCGCCGGCGAATGGGCGTCCCAAACGCTGCCGCCATCGCCGCCACTTACGGCTCGGTCAGCGCAGTCACGTTCATCACCGCCAGCGCATTTCTCGATCATCTGGGCGTGCAGCATGGCGGTCACATGGTCGCCGGCATGGCGCTGATGGAATCGCCCGCCATCATCGCCGGCGTGGCGCTGGCGCGCATGCATCGTGACACCGGCGAGGACGAGCACCGCAATGGCTGGCGCGAGCTGCTCCGTGAAGCCCTCTTCAATGGCTCGGTTCTGCTGTTGATCGGCAGCCTGCTGATCGGCATTGTCACTGGCGAGGAGGGCAGCAAGGCGCTCGCACCGTTCACGGAGGGTATTTTTAAGGGCGTGTTGTGCCTTTTTCTACTCGACATGGGACTGGTGAGCGCGCGCCGGCTCGCCAACCTGCGCCAGTTGGGCGCATTCCCCATCGGCTTTGGGCTGCTCATGCCACTGTTCAACGCGACGGTAGCGGTGGGGCTTGCGCGGCTGATTGGCATGGGCGCCGGCGATGCGTTGCTGTTCACCGTGTTGTGCGCCAGCGCATCCTACATTGCGGTGCCGGCGGCCATGCGCCTCGCGCTCCCTGAAGCCAATCCGGGGGTGTATGTTTCGATGTCGCTCGCGATCACCTTCCCGTTTAATGTGGCTTTGGGCATTCCCATTTACATGGCTGTCATCAATCTGCTGTGGCGGTGAACTATGCAAAGGATCAAGCGAATTGAAATCATCACCGATGCGATCGAGATGCGCGAAGTGCGGCGCGTTCTGGAACGACATGGCGTCGCCGGCTACACCATCATCCGCGATGTGGAGGGGCAGGGCGCGCGCGGCGCGCGCACCGGCGACGACCTGACCGACGTGTTCAAGAACAGCTATCTGCTCACCACCTGCGAGGCCGATCAGCTCGAAAATCTGGTTGAGGCCGTTCGCCCAATCTTGAAGAAGCGTGGCGGCATCTGCCTCGTCTCTGACGCAGAGTGGGTGATGCATTGAAGTCTGTTCTGCTTGCATTCAATCTTGCCTGTCCAAATTTACGCGGAACAGGAAGGCGTTGACGATGATAGTGAGGCCCATCACCGCAAACAACGCCGGCAATGACCACTCCGCCAATGCGCCAATCGGCACGCCGGCGACTGCCAGATACAGCGTTGTGAGCAGCGACATGAGCGACAGCGCCGTGGCGCGGTAGCGCGCGTCGATGCGCTGGTTGGCATAGGCGCTGAGCAGCGGCTGCGCAGCGTTCATCGTGGCATATTGCGCGATGAACAGCGCGAGTGCCGATGCTGCGCCATGCTCGAACCCCATCAGCAGATACAGCGCGCCAGGCAGCGCAGTCAGGATGAAGAAGGCGTGGCGGCGCGGCAGCAGACGTTCGATGTGCTCGATATTGGCATTCACCCACGCCGCCAGCAGCGTGCCGAGCGCGAGCGCCGGCCCAAACCACGCCGCCGGCACGTGCGCGCGCGCCAAAAACGGTTGATAGAGCGCGATCCAGTACCAGCCGAATGAATTGGCAAAGATGCTGAGCAGGACGATGCGGCGGAAAGCGCGGTCATCGCGCAGCAGATTCGCGCTGGATTTCAACAGCATCAGCGATGAGGCGTGCATGTGCGCCTCGGCGTGGGACTGTGGCTCGCGGGCAAACGACACGATCAGCGCTGCCAGCCACAACATGCCAGCGGTCAGCGCAATCGGGATCATGAAGCGCGTGAGTTGCACATCCGGAAAGAGCAGGCCGGCCAGTGCAAATGAGATTACGAAGCCGATCTGCGACGCTGCGCTGAGCCGGCCAAGTGCGCGCTTCACCTGCGCCGCGTGATCTGGCGTATCGCGTGGCAGGCTTTCGATCAGCAATGCCTGCTGGCTGCCAGAGATGAACGCGAAGCCAAACCCCAGCACGGCCTGCAGGGCGATGAAATGCCACAACTGCGTGGAGATGAGCATCATCGCTTCTGAGACGCCCATCAGTGCCAGCCCGATGACGACCGAGCGCTTGCGGCCAAACTTGTCGCCGAGGATACCTGTTGGCACTTCGGCGATGAACTGCGAGGCGATGCCGGCAATCTGCAGCAGATTGACGTCGAACAGGTTCAATCCGCGTTCTTGCAGATAGAACACATAGACCGGCAGGTAGAAATGCAGGCCGGCGACGAATGTGCCGAGCGTGACGATGCGCGCAGTGTCGATGCGCGCAATGCGGGAGCGAAGTGGGAGCATCTGGAGTCAACACGAGACGATGGACGGCCGGCGCGGCGCATGCCGCGCGTTCAAGTGCGCGAGTGACGATTCAGACTGTGAATCGCCAAAGGGGACTAGCGTGTGCCTGCCATGGTGTTGATTTGCTCTGCGGATCCGGTTTGTCGCCGACGGTCTGCATGTTATCACGTGGGAAAATAGCCGGCGTGGCATCCGAACTATCGATCTTCCATCGCGGCTTCGACAAGCTCTATCCGGTTATTCGCTTCACGTATGAGCGCGTGCTGGGGCATGACTGGTTCAGCGAGATCGCGCCGGCGTTGTGGCTGGGCGGCGCGCCGTCATTGCAGCGCGATTACCAGTTTATCCGTGAGCAGGGCATCAACGCGGTGATCAACATTCGCGCCGAGCGCGCCGACGATGAGGCGTTTTATGCGCGGCACGGCATCCATCACATCCGCTTCAGGGTGCCAGATGTGGGCGTGCCGGATTGCGACATGATCGATGAAGCGGTGGCATGGATGAAAAACGAGGCCGGCGCCGGCCGCAGCATCCTCGTGCACTGCGCCAAGGGGCGCGGCCGCTCTGCCACCCTGCTGGCGGCCTACCTGATGGATGCCCACAGCATGACGTTTGAGCAGGCGCGCGACATGATGAAAGCCAGGCGCAGGTTGGTGAAGCTGGAAGCGCGCCACCAGCGCGCGCTGGCAGAGTGGCACGCAGCGGCGCAACGCAAAAAAGAAGGCAAAGCAACTTGAACCTTCAGCGCTGTTTTGGCCGGCATCACGTTGAATTCGCGCAAGCTGGCTGCTCCACCCAGGATGCCTTGCTGATTCAGCTCGCCAGATATTGCTTGTCTCTGTCGAGCTTCACTTCTTCCAGCGCTTCGAGTTGATCGCGCAGCACTTTGGCCTGCTCATCCACTTCCTGCGACAGATGGTCGTAGTCCGCGATCTGGTCTGTCGATTGGATGGCGAGTGCCTGCGAGTAGATCGTGCCGATGGCGGCGATGGTGCTCTCCAATTGCACTTCGGATTGGCGGATGCGGCTGTGCAAGGTCTCAAGCGATTTCAATTGCGCAGCGCGCGCCTTGAGCGTGCGCTCAATCTGGCTTTGCACGGCGGGGTCATGCTCATCTGCCAGTTGGCGCGTGAGCGCGCGAACAGATGCCGGCACGCTGCTCAGGTCATTCTGAATCACCTCGTTGCGCTTGAAATCGTTCACCTGCTTTGCCATTTCCTCGACCGATCTGACCCAATCGTCCACTTGCAAGGCGAGGTCATTCAGGCGCGATTTTCTCAGCGGAGTTTTGGCTGCCTGCGCCATGCTGCTGATCTGCTTTTGATACGTTCGCGCAGTGTTGACCTTTGCTTGCAGCGATGCGCTTACCGCCTCGCCGGCGAGCTTCGCTTTGCGTTGGTCCTGTTCGGCCTTGCGCCTGGCCCGTGCTGCTGGTGAGTTATCTTCCTTCAGCACGATGCCGGCAAACATGATGAAGATGGGGATGAGGAATGCCGCAGCAGGAAACAAAAACCATGGGACGAACGAGCCGCTAATAATCGCCGTCAGCACGTTGACGACAAACAAAAAGAACGTTATGCCGATGAACGGCGAGATCGTCATGATGAACTTGCGCCACTTTGAATCCATGTCACATCCAGCATTCTCATTGTATGGCCTGCGCGAAATTGCTCACGCATTCATCCGGCTTGCGAAGGCGAGGATATAGCCATCGGGGTCCAAACTATAGGCAGTTTGATCGCCCCAATCGCGCGGCGCAAGTGGGCTGAGCTCTCGTGCGCCGGCGGCCAGCGCGCGCCGATGAAATGCCTCGGGTGACGAGACGGATAGATACACCTCGCCGCGAATCATCCCGCGCGTCAGGTCGGCTTCATTCAGGTTGAGCAACCGGACAATACCGCGCTCAGGCATCAGACCGATGACCGCACCGTCGGCGATGCTGAATTCGGTCATCCCCGGCACGTGGAGCGTGGGCGGGCAACCCAGAACATGCTCGTAAAAATCGCAGCTCGCTTGCTGGTCGCGAACGAAGAGGATGAAGTGAACCTTCATGTGGGTGCAACCTTAGCAGATTATTTTCGTGTCGCAGCGTATTGCCTCATGGCTTCCCACAGCGGCGTCGGCGTGAAGTCTGGCTCCAGCATGCGGAAGTAATACCACGACTGATTCTTCTCGGCGTCGCTGGGGCGCTTGAAGAACCACACGCTCATCACGCCAACCCATGGCCATTCCTCGCGCGCGCGTTCGAACACCTCTGGCACGAATTTTGCCTGCTCCGCCGGCGTCACGATGCCAAAGCGGTTGACGTCGGCGATCTCCTCTGGCTTGTTCGGCACGGCGTTCCAGTTCACCTCGCTCAGCCAGATCGGCTTGTGCGCGTCGCCGTTGCGCACCATGATGTCGCGCAGCAGCATATGGCGTGTGATATTGGTTTGCAGTGGATCGGTGCGGCGCTCAAATGGCCCGCCGAACAGTCCATAGCCCTGGGCCGAGCCAATATCGAAGCATTTGCCGGCGCCGGCGCTATACATGCGCTGGAAGAACACCAGGTCGTTCAGGCCGCCGCCCGGGTAGCCGCCACCGTCCTGACCGATCGTCGGCGCAAGCGCAGCCGCAATCACCACGTTGTTCGGATCAACTTTTTTCAAGCGGTCGTGCGCCAAGCACAGCAACTTTGTATAGTCTTCGGGATTGGCGCGCTGGTTGCCCCATTCGGGGAAGATGTTCGGCTCGTTCCAGATTTGCCAGTGCGTGATGCGGCCCTTGTAGCGCTGCGCGATCACCTCGACGAAGTCGGCAAAATCCTCGAAGTCCGCCGGCGGCCCAAAATCGCCGAGGTCGGCATAGCCGGCGTGCGCCCAGGCCGGCGGCGCGCCCAGCCGCGCGATGATGTTCAAGTCGTTCTGCTCGGCCAGGTCGACGATGTTGTCATATTTGTCCCACGCGCTGCGGGCTGGCTGGTTGCGGCGGTCTTCAAAATCACCCTTGCCGTGGATTTCGATGTCCGACCACACGAAAGGCTGGCGAATCCACTGAAAGCCGGCATCCGCAATCATCTGCAGGCTGCGCGCGCGTTTGGCCGGCTCCACCTCACCCTCCAGGAACGTGTTCACGCCGAGCGGGTTGGCCGGCAGGTGGTCGATCTGCGCATCGGGTGCGAGTTGCAGCGGCGGGCGTAACTGCCCCAGCGCCAGATTCCACAGTGCGCGCAACTGCGGGAAGCGCTCGCTCTCGCCAGTAGCGGTATACAGCGACTGCGCGGTCCCCGGCAGCGCAAACCACAGCGCGAAGGCCGCGACAGCGATCAGGATGGCGAGGGCGAGGAGGGTGGGGAGCCGGCGCATGGTGAAATGATAAATGATGCGTTGCGGCGTGAACTGGTTGATCAGCTTCAATCCACCAAGGTCGTCTCATTGCCCTTTGACTTGTGCAACAAGACCATCACCCATCACTGCTTTTCCAGCGCGAGCGCAATCGCTGCAGCCCACGACAACCCTTTGAATGCGCCGGCCAGCAGCGCGGCCTTCACTTCCTCGCGCGTCAACAGCAGCATCTCTTGCTCTTCCAAATCATCGGCGTTGATCTCGGCCACCTTGTGCGCGCCGATGGCTAGCCACAGGTGCGCCACGCCGGCGCCACGGTTCCCATCCACCGCGAAACTGCCGAGGTGGGTGAACTGCCTGGCGCGGTAGCCTGTCTCTTCCATCAGCTCGCGTTCGGCTGCCAGGCGGTGATCTTCGCTGGGTTCGCAATAGCCGCCGACAGTCGCCAGCGTCGTGCCTTCGATCGCATATTTCACCTGGCGAAAACAGAGGAAGCGGCCGTCATCGGTGATGGCGACGACATTGACGAATGCCGGCGTTTTCACCCACGCCCAATCGGGGATGATGCGACCGTCGGGCAACGCCACTTCATGCAGTTCAAGCTCGATCCATGGCGGCTGGTTGAACACGGTGCGGCGCGATGCTGTCTTCCATGCTTGCATTGCGGTGGGATTATCCGCGATAAAAAACGGCCGACCTCAAAGGCTTTGCCAAGTTTGTAAACCTCCATCGAGGTGACTCCGCGTCTTCGTGCGCTTCCATTCTTCTTCAGCGCTTCTTCCAGCGCTCCAGCAATGAGTAGACTTGATAGGCGTTGTCGATACGCTGCTCCGGCGCATGCTCGGCGCAAGGATGCAGCAAAAAGGCATCGCACTGCTCGCCGCCCAGGCCGCCGTGCGAGCCGACTAACTCTTCAAATGCAGCCACGCTGCCATCAGCAAAGAGCGTGCTGTTGAGAATGAGATCGCCGGCGACCTGAAAGCGCGCCAGCCTCAGCACCTGCTCCGCGCGCTGTTGTGCGTTGCCAAATGGCGCAAGTGGATCTTCGCCACTGATTGTGCCGTCGCTCAGGTTGTGCGCGCCGCGCTTGCCCATCACCAGCACATCGCCATCCTCGTCATAGCCCACCACGAAGCCAATGCCGGCGTGATTGACAAGCGACTGGATCAACTGCGGATGCGCCTGTTCGATGTCATGCAGAGACACTTTGTTGCTGCCAAGCGCGTTGAAATAGACGTGCGCCAGGCAACCCGACACACATACAACCACCTCGGCATCATGCGATCGTTCCGCCGGCGCTTTGCGATTTATCTCGCCCAGGGTGCGGGCGGTGGCGCGCATCGACGCGCGGCGGATGCGCGTGTTGGGGCGCTTTGCCAACTCGGCGCTGGCCGCCTGCAATTCCGCCGTGAGCGCGCGCACAAAAGAGTGGCCGGCTTCCACCGTTTGCATCTCCTCGACCGATGTGTTGGGGCGGGTGAGCGCGATGATGTATTGCGTGAGCGACTGGCCATAGCGCTGGCGAAAGGTCGCGCCGGAGCTCTGTCCATGATCGGACAGCAAAAACAGATCGTACGGAATCGGAGCGAGTTGTTCGATGGTCCGCAGCACGTGCCGCACCTGCTTGTCGTAGCCACGCAGTGTGCCGAGGGCGTCAGCCGTGTCGGGGCCGGCGTGGTGCGCCACTTCGTCATAGCCCACGAATGTGGTGTAGATGATCGGCATGCCGCGAATGATCTCCTGCATCACGGCGAAGGTCGCCAGATCGCGCAGGAAGACATTGGTCAGGATGCGCAGCAGCGGATAGCCGGCGCGCAGCCGGTTGATGCGCGGTCGTTTGCCCGTCAGCATTTGCCGGCTGGCCTGGAACAACTCTCGGAAGAGATCGATGATGCTCAGCGCAATGGCACGGGCGAAGGTGTAGGGGTTCAACCAGAAGGTGCTGAGGTCGTCGGTGGCGCGCTCGGTTGGGTGTTTGTTGTTGCCGGCGATGGTGCTGAGCGTGAGCAGCGAGCGCGCTGCATCGCCGTTGATCAGGTTGTTGATCGACGCGCCGCCGCGCAATAGGCCTTGCCCATTGCTGAAGAAATCGTTGATGGCGCGTGCGTCATCCAGATGATTCGAGACGAACATGCGGCCGGCGCGCTTGTCGTACCAGCGAAATGCCGGCACGTCACGGTTGTCGCCGAACAGAATGCCGGCCTGCGCCGACGATGTTTGCGAGGGCAGACCGCAGTCGAAATGCAACAGGCAATGGGTGCCGTTGTCCACCAGTTTGGCCACCGCCGGCATCAACCCATCTGCCAGCGCCTGTTTCAAGCGCCGATGTGACAATCCATCGATTTCCAGCAACACCATGCCGCGCCGTGAGGCATTTTTGCGCAGACGCGCAACCTGGGCGTCACGCCGGCGCAGCGCGCCCAGCGCAAACTGCATGTAGCCATAGTCGTCATCCATTGCTACAAAAGCAGTCAGCAGCGTGTTCGCAATCGACAGCAGCACCGCGCCGATGAGGCCATCCTGGATGAGCGAGCGAATCTGAAAATCCGGCACCAGTTGGGCCGCCAGCGCCAACAACCCAAAATTCACTGCCAGCAGTGTGAGACCGGCGGTCGCCACGTTCAGCGGAATGCGCAACGCGATCAAAGCCGGCCCGATCGCCAGATTTACCACGCCGATCAGCAGCGCGGCCAGCATCTCACGCACGACGGAGCCGGCGGAGATGCGATTGATCGAGAAGCCTGGCAGCGCAGAGATCAACAGCCAGAGCAGCGCGACCTGGACGAGCCAGACCAGCAACAACTGGAGCGCAAATCGAACCGCTGGGTGGAATGGACGCTTCATGCAGAGAATTGCTGGGAGAATAGCACGCGCGGGTGCGGTGACTCTGTGCAGCGCATGTCCATCGCAGATAAAATTTCACGCAAGGTTGTGAGCGAGCAAGGGTGCAGATTTACCCTTGCCTCAACTAATCACAGGAGCAGCATCATGTCGAATTTCACCGTGCTTTGCATCAGCAGCGCCGTCAAAGGCCAGCGCCTCATGCAGGAGTTGAAGCAACAGGGTTGCCGCGTTTTTCTCTTGACTGAGGAGCGCTGGCGTGGCGATGAGTGGCCATATGAATCGCTCGATGGTGTGCATTACATGCATAGCATGTCGAATCGCCCGCATGTGATCAACGCGGTCAGTTACATGGCGCGCGGCTTGAAGTTCGATCTCATCATCCCGCTCGATGAATATGAGGTGGAAACCGCCGGCATTCTGCGCGAGCATCTTCAGATGCCCGGCATGCTGGCTTCCGAAGCGCGGCCATTCAATGACAAGTTGGCGATGCGGGTAAAGGCGCACACCGCCGGCATCCCCGAGCCAGATTTCACGCCGGTGCACAACTATGACGCGTTGCGCGAATGGATGGCGCGCGTGCCGGCGCCGTGGCTGCTCAAGCCGCGTCATGAGGCCGGCTCAATGGGCATTAAACGCTGCGAGAGCGCGGATGAGGTGTGGCGCTGGCTCAATGAGCTTGGCGACCAGCAGTCGTTTCGCCTGCTTGAAAAATTCGAGTTGAGCGACGTCTTTCACGTCGACACGATTGTGTGGCAGGGCAAGATTCAATTTGCGGTGGTCAGCGCATACGGCAAGCCGCCACTGACGGTGTCGCACGGGGGCGGTGTGTTCACCACGCGCCTGCTCGATCGCAACTCACCCGAAGCGATTGCTGCGCGCGACATGAATGCCAGGGTGATTCATGCGCTGGGTGGCCAGCACTTCACCGGCGTCGTGCATGCCGAATACCTGCGCACGCTTGAATCGCAACAGTGGCTGTTTCTTGAGGCAGCTGCGCGGGTGGGCGGCGCGAACATCAGCGACATGATCGAGTATGGCACTGGCGTGAACCCGTGGGTGGAGTGGGCGCGCATGGAATTGGCGCATCTGCGCGGTGAACACTATGCGATGCCGGCGCCGCGCGATGATTACGCCGGCATTCTGGTTTGCCTGGCGCGACAGGAACATCCTGACCTCTCGGCCTATGCCGATGCAGAAATCGCCTGGCGCATGCACAAGAAGCATCACGCCGGCTTGATCGTGGTGTCGCCGGACGCGCAGCGCGTGCAGGCATTGCTCGATAGCTACGTGTTGCGCTTCAGCGAGGACTTCCTCACCCGCGCCACGCCAATGGAGACCGGTCGGCAGGCGTAAGCGTGTTTCTGTTCCATCTCGGCCTCTTCCCGATGGAGAGGCCGAGATGGAGCTTGTGGCGAAAACGCTCAATCGCCCATGCACAGACCGACTTCGCGCGCCGACTGAATCCAGGGGTGGTCGAGCGGCACAGTCTTGCGCTTGCCGACAATGTCCTTGAGCGGCACGGCTTCGGTGCCTTCGCCGCGCGCGGCCACCAGCACGCCGAACACGCCGTTCGCGATGTACTCCACCGCGGATGTGCCAAGCCGCGTGGCCAGCACGCGATCCGCCGGCGAGGGTGTGCCGCCGCGCTGCACATGCCCCAGAATCGTCAGCCGCGTTTCCAGGCCGGTGAGTTCTTCGAGTTGCCGCGAGAGTTGCAGCGTATGGCTGGTGCGGCCAGCCTCAAATGCGGCCAGCGCCTGCTCGGCGCGGTTGCGCGCCTTCTCGGATTTTGCGCTTTCGATCTTCGCTTCAAGTTGCTTTTGGGTCTTCGCCATTTCCTTTGAAGCTGCGCCCTCGGATACGGCGATGATGCTGAAGTAGCGACCACGCCGGCTGCGCTCGCGCACGGCTTCGGCCACGATGTTCAAGTCGTATGGAATCTCGGGGATGAGGATGACATCCGCGCCGCCGGCGAGCCCCGAACCCAGCGCAATCCAACCGGTGTTGTGGCCCATCGTCTCCACCACGATGATGCGGTGGTGGCTGTGTGCCGTGCTGTGCAAGCGGTCAATGGCTTCCGTCGCGATGTTCAGCGCCGTGTCGTAGCCGAAGGAGATGTCGGTGCCGCTGATGTCGTTGTCGATGGTTTTCGGCAGCGTCAGCACATTCAACCCCTTTTTGTGCAGACGAAACGCATTCTTGGCCGTGCCGCCGCCGCCAAGGCATACCAGCGCGTCGAGGTGGTTCTTGTGATACACCTCGACAATGGCATCAGTCATGTCCATCATCTTGCCGCCGATGGGCATTTTGTGCGGCTTGTCGCGGCTGGTGCCGAGGATGGTGCCACCCTGGGTGAGGATGCCGGCCATCGATGCGTTATCCAGCACCGTAAAGTTGTTTTCCATCAACCCGCGAAAACCTTTGTAGAAGCCGATCACCGTCCAGCCGCGCTTGATGGCGGCCTTGCCCACGCCGCGAATCGCTGCATTCAAGCCCGGGCTGTCACCGCCGCTCGTCAGGATGCCAATTGAAAGTGTCATCGTTTTTCTCCTTGGCGACGTATCGTACTGCAAGCTGAAAGATTCGCCATTCGCCGCTCTTTTTCTATGTGTTGTGCCTCAAGTCGCCGATGATGTGGACGGCATGCGCGTCGCTGATGCGCTGTTCAATGGCTGCGCTGAGGCGAAAGGCGAGGTCGTTGAAGGCGAGATAGGTTGGGTCATGCACGGTTGTCAATTCACAGACCTCGAAGCCGGCGCCTTGCGCCAGCGCAGTCAGCGCTGCAAGTGTGTTGGCGCGATAGGCCACCTGAAACGTGTCGTCTTCGCTGCGGCCATACAGCGCGCGCACCAGCCGCGCTTGCGCCAGCCGCGGCACGAGGCGATTGATGCGCGTGATGTAGTTCGCCGCGTTTGGGGTAAGAAAGACGAAGTGGCCGCCAGCCTTCAACACGCGCCTCACTTCTTCGAACATGCGCGCCGGCGCGACCACATGCTCCAGCACCCACGAGCACACCACCAAATCGAAGACGCCGGGGGCGAAGGGCAACGCGCCGGCGTCGCCGTTTACGCGCAGCATGTTTTTGGCGCGGTGGTGTTGCAGCGAGGGCAGGTGCGGATCGATACCGGTGGAGTGCGCGACTTGATCGCTGAACAACTCCATCACCCCGCCGGCGCCACAGCCGAGGTCAAGCGTGACCGCATCTGCGCGGATGCGCCGGCGAACGAAGCTCTCGTACACCTCGCCACTGGTGCGCCAGCCGGCGTGTATGGCGCGGTAGCGCTCGCGATAGTGATTCTGTTTGTCGAGCGAGAGCATGTCATCTGCCATCCTGGGTGGAATTTCTTGCCTGGCCCAGGATGACATCGCCTCTCAGATCAAAACACGCCCTCTTCTGTCTCGCGGATCAGATGATCGACCACCGCCTTCAGGCTGCCGGTCTTTTCAAATACGGCCAGCTGGCGGTCGGCGCTGTTGCCGCCTTCGAGGATGCGATAGGCATACTCGATTTCCTTGCGGCTGCCCAACTCGTCGATGACATCCACCAGGAACCATTCGATCAACTCGTGGATGAGGTCGCGCGTTGGCACCTCGGCCTGCTTGCCGAAGTCGATCAACTTGCCGCCCAGGCCATAGCGCACTGCGCGCCACTTGTTCTCCTCGATCAGTGATGACGCATACACGCGAAAGGTCATGTTGTTGCTGCGCAGTTTCCAGCACTTGTAGCAGATGGCCTGGAAGAGCGCTGCGATGGCGACGGCTTCATCGACCTTGGTGCAGACGTCGCAGATGCGCATCTCCAGCGTCGGATATTTGTGATTGGGACGCAGATCCCACCAGATCTTAGTGCCGTTGGGGATGGTGTTGGTGCGCACGAGCAAATCCAGGTTCTGTTCGAATTCACTCCATGAGTTGAAGCGCGGCGGGATGCCGGTGCGCGGGAAGTTGCGGAAGACCACGCTGCGGTAGCTTGACAAGCCGGTCTGGTTGCCAACCCAGAACGGTGATGAGGCAGACAGGCACAGGAGATGCGGCATGAAGTAGCGCGCCACATTCATCACGTCGATCATCGTCTCGCGATCCTCGATGCCGATGTGGACGTGCGTGCCGAAGATGAGCAGTTGCTGTGCCAGCATCTGCATGGCTTCCTTCGTGCCGATGTAGCGCTCGTAGGGCGTGATTTCCTGCTCGGTCCAGTTGGAGAATGGGTGCGTGCCGGCGGCCACGATCTTCAGGTTGTTCTTCGAGGCCAACTCCATCACGCCGGCGCGCAGGCGCACCAGATCGGCGCGCGCCTCGCCAGGGGTGTTGCACACCTTCGTGCCAACCTCAACGATGGACTGGTGCAGTTCCGGCTTGATGTCGATCTCCACCAGCATGCGCTTGTTCTCTTCCAGCATCTGCGTGATGTAACTTGTCAGCGCGCCGGTGTTGGGATCGACGATCTGGTATTCCTCCTCAATGCCAATGTTGAAGGTGGGCTGTTGCATATCTCCCTCGTTGACGTCGCGCGCGCTGCCTGCACGCGCGAGGCTATCTCTCTTCGATCACAAACGTCGGCACGGTGCTGCCGGCGCCAGCGGTCACGTTCAGCAGCGGGTCGGTGCTCAGTCGTGTCAGGCAACTGGACATGTACTCGCCATACCAGATGTACGGGTTGGTGTCGAGCATCCGGTCAATCACCTGCACACGACCATCGGCGAAGCCGGCGTAGGGCTCGCTCGGCACAGTCACGCGCTCCTGCACGATGGATGGCGTGCTGATCGCCTCTTTCAACGCCTTCGCCCACTCGTCTTGTGTCGCTGTCCAACCCAACACCACGCCTTTGCCGCCATATTCATCCGCCGGCTTCAATACCAGCCGGTCCTTGTTCTCGGCAATGAACGGCAGCATGTCGATGCGCTTGCCATTGAACATCGTGTAGCGCTCGGCCACGCGGCGCGTCCACGGGATATGCTTTGCAATTGCTTGCAATTCATCATCGCTGAACAGCTCGCTGTTGGCCTCATCGCTGATCACGGCGAAGCTGGTCTTGCGGTGCAGCACCTTGCAGTGGAATGGGTTGACCATGCACACAGCGTGGTCATTCACGGCCCGCACCACTGGATGATCGAAGCCGCCGCGCTCGATTAACTCGGTAATCAGCACGCGCTTGTAGATGATGTTGATGTGGTAGCCCCGCGCGTAGAGCTTGCCATCGCGGTAGTCGCATTCGCGCGGGTCGGCGATGATGCAATCGTAGCCCTGCTCCTTGAAATACTGGTCGAACTGCACGAACTCGCTGTAGGTCGGCACTTCCTTCCAATCGAGGATGCAGATGCGTGGCCGCTCGCGCCCGCCCCATTGGCGGTAGCTCTCATTCAGCGCGTGCAGCACGTGGTGCTTGCCAGGCAGTGGCCGCACTTCATAGTGCCGTTCAAACTTGCGCATCACTGGCAGGGCAAATGTGATGTCGCTGAGCGCATCGTTGTAGCTGATGCCAGCTGGCGTCTCGGCGTTGTACTCGGTGAACTTCAATTCGCCAGTCTCTGGCACGAAGAACGAGTCCATGCGCGCGGTTGGGCTGCTGGAGCGATAGGGCATGGGCAGGTTGATGAGTTTCTCCTCCCAGTCAGCCAGCACGAGTTGGGCGCGGATGCTGGCGTCGCTCAGCGCAGCGGCATGGGCCTTTGCAAACGCCGGCATGATGGTGCGGATGGCATGCTGTAGCAGGCGATGCTGCTCGTGCGTGATGAAGCGCGGGCGCAGCACGGTGCAAAGGGGGCGCGTGCCAAAAAACAGTCCGCGCCGATGCTGTTGCTCGGCCAGCAATTCGTTGCTTGCGCGCGCCAGCTCGTCATCAAGCAAACCGTGATAAAAGTCGATTGCTTTGTTTAGGTCTGTCATGGTTTCCCTCGCAAGAGAAGAGAGAAAAGCGGATATCACCCCTGCCAGCTCACCCTTTGCCCATCCTTTTGCCTCTTTTCTCCTCTCTCCTGTTATGCCCTGAATGGCGCCGGCTGCGGTTGCGGTTGCTTTGCAAAGCGGATGCACATGTCGGCCATCTTCTCCACACACCAGCGATGGTATTCATAGCCGCATGAGTTGATGTCCATGTCCGGCGCCGGGTTCATGAAGTCGATGGCATACGGCACGCCATCGCGGATCGCCCATTCCACCGTGTTCATGTCGTAGCCCAGCGCGCGCACCAGCGCCAGCGACTCTTTCACGATGCGGGCGTGCAATTCATCGCTCAGCGTGTGCTTCAGATAGCGCCGGTTGATCGGATCGTACTTTGCCACGTACACCTCTTCCTGCCCGATGCACATACAGCGCACGTAGTCTTCCCATTTGATGTATTCCTGCAACACCATTGTGAGCAGACCGCTCTCGTTGTAGCGCTGATACAACTCGTCGTATGAATGCACCACATATACGCCGCGCCAGCCGCCGCCGTGCGCATCCTTCAGCACCAGCGGGAAGCCGCCGAGATAATCGACGTGCTCGGCCCAGGGCATCGGATAAGTGAGATTGCGCAGGCTTTCATTGTGGACGATGCCCGGCACATACTCCTTGTTTGGCAACACCACTGTCTTGGGACTGCCAATGCCGAGCTTGGTCGCCAATGATGCCTCGAAGAACTTGTCATCGGCAGTCCACATGAAGGGGTTGTTCACCACGCGCGTGCCTTGCAGCATGGCGTTCTTCAGGTAGGAGCGGTAGTACGGCACCTCGTGCGAGATGCGGTCGATGATGACGGCATACTCGCAGGGCGTGTTCATCTGCGTGCCACCCAGCTTTACATATTCCGCAGTCACGCCGTCGTTGCGGTCGTTCACCTCTTCAATAAACGCCGGCGGCCACGACCACTCGCGGCCCACGATCACTCCAATCTTTGCTGTCACGGTTCCTCCTTGTTCAATCATGCCCGCTGAGATACAACCCCAGCATCTTCTTCCAATACGGCCAATCGTGTGACCAGCCATCCCACAGCCGCAGGGCGTTGCCGATGCCCTTGTTCCACAGCACACTGCTCATGCGTTCGCTCTCACCACGCAATGAGTCATCTCGACCGGTGGCAATGATGATGTCCATCCGGCGCAGCGCCTCCAGCCGGCCCCAATCATTTTCGTGCTGCACGAAATCCATCGGGTTGTTGAAATATACGTTGTCATCGCTGTAGTTGCCGGTGAAGCGTTTGATGTCATACATTCCGCTCATACCGATCATGCGTCCCACCAGATGCGGGAACTTGAACGCAAATGCCGCGGCATGATAGGCGCCAAAGCTCGCACCCAGCGTGATCAGAAACGGATTGCCATTCTTGCTGCGTGAGAGCGGCAACACCTCATTCGCCAGATAGTTCATGTATTGTGTCTGACGCCAGCCGCGATGCCCAGGATGCGCGCCGTAGTTGTACCAGCTTTCAGCATCCACGCTGTCTACCGCGTAGATTTGCAACCAGCCTTGTTCGATGGCGTGGCCCATGGCATCCGGGCCGTACATGCCGCGGTCTTCCCATTCGTAGAAGCGCCCCTGCGACGTGGGAAAAACCAGCACGCGCGCGCCGGCGTGGCCGACGATGATCATCTCCATATCCCGCCCAAGCGACGGGCTCCACCATCTGTGAAATTCGCGATGCATATGTTTTTGACCGGGTGAAAAGGCAGCGCAATGAAGAGACGACGCACAAGTGACGGGCGCGATCAGCCCGTCACCTCACCCCATCACCTGCTCCCAATTCACGCCTTCTCCTTCTTCTTGTTCTTCGCCGGCGTGTTTGTGACTGTAGTTTAAGCGCGGCGTCGATGGCTGCCGGCGCCGAGACCACACCCGCGCCCTGGCGCTCCAACGGCACATCTGCCAGCGGTTGCGCGGTATCGATCAGAATCTGCTTCACCTGTGCCGGCGTCAGCGTCGCGTTTGCCTCCAGCATCTGCGCCACGATCGACGACACGATTGGCGCGGCGAAGCTCGTGCCATCCACATGCTGGTAGTGCGGGTGGATGAACTTCTCGTCGTTCATGCGCTGCCGCACAATGCGTCGGATCTCGTGCAGCGGCCGGCTCATCGTCTCCACGCTGATGCGGCGCTTGGCCTCTTTTGTGCGCAGCAGGCGCCGCAACTCTTCGTCGGTCGCGCGCTCGATGCGCCACAGGAATTGGGCTTCGTTGTGCGTGGCGGTGTGCGGCAGCATGGGCGCAGCCACCCACTGCGCCGGCGCGATCACCTCTGGCTTTGTTGTTCCAAGCGCGCCGCGCCCGTAATTGCTGTGATACATGCGGTGGCGCGACGGGTCGAGCGAGTTGAAATCGTTCAGGCCGCCAGCAGTGATGGCTGAGGGTGCGCTGGCTGGCGGCGTCACGCGCTTTGCGCCGCCATTGCCGGCAGCGCACACCACCACGACGCCGGCCTTCACTGTCTCCTCGACGAGTTGATCCAACCGCGTCAGCCGGCTGCTGCTTGGCACATCCCCGCCCAGCGAGATGTTGATGATGCGAATGTTGAAGCGCGCCGCATTGTCCAGCGTCCACTTCAGTGCGCGAAAGATGTTGTCTTCGTTGATGCGGCTGTTGCTGGGGCTGCCTGTCTTCACCAGCACCACGCGCGCGTCTGGCACGATGCCGGCGTAGCGATACATGCTCATGAAGCCGTTGCCGGCGCAGGCGCAACTGGTCATCATGCCGTGCCAACTGCTCACATGCGGCAGGCTGAAATCGGCGTCCTCACGCACTTTCTCATAGCGCGCGTCGGCGCAGTGGACGATGCGGTTGTCTGGTTGAATCAGGTCGGGATGCGGGTAGAAGCCCGAATCGAGGAACGCAAGCGTGATGCCCTTGCCGGTGTAGCGGGGGCT
This sequence comes from Thermoflexales bacterium, assembly GCA_039810125.1. Lineage (GTDB taxonomy): Bacteria > Chloroflexota > Anaerolineae > J036 > Brachytrichaceae > JBDHWI01. Next base: position 28,290 of record JBDHWI010000001.1, read on the forward strand.
TGCGTTCATGCGCAGCGGCGTGGGCAGCACGAGTTCGACGTCTTCCAGATCGTTGATGAAAGGCAGCTGCATTGGCGCGCAAAATACCACACTAATCGCCAATCTCCAACAAGATTTTTAGCACACCGGGCTGTTGCGCGTGTGCCAGCGCGTCAATTCCCTGGGATAGGGGATAGCGCGCGTGAATCAGCGATTGCACATCGATGCGCTTCTGTTCCAGCAGGCGCAATGCGGCCGCGAAGGGACCGCAGCGTGAGCCAATCACTGTGATCTCGTCGACCACCAGCATGGTGAGGTTGGCCTGCGGCAGACCCTGATAGGTGCTCTTCAACACCAGTGTGCCGCGCGGTCGCAGCATCTGCCGTGCGGCGTCGAAGCCGGCGGCGGAGCCGGTGCATTCCACCACCACGTCAAACTGTCTGGCGAAGGTTTCTTCGGGCGAAACGATCCTCGTTGATATGCCGCGCCGGCGCAGAATCTCCAATTTATTTGCATGCCGGCCCAGCGCAATCAGGTCGCATGGCACAGTCGCCAGCACCTGCGCGCACAGCAACCCCAACTTGCCGTCGCCAATCACTGCTACGCGGTCTGTCGGCTTTACATGCACCTGTTCCAGAATCTGACATGCGGCGGCCAATGGCTCGACGAACACCGCTTCGTCGTCGCTTACGCTCGCTGGCACGCGGTGCAGGTTGACGATGGGCAGCGTGGTGTAATCGGCAAATGCGCCGTCGCGCCGATCGATGCCGAGCGTGTTGCGGGACGGGTCTTGCGCGCGCTCGAAGAAATCCCGTGAGGGCGAATCGCATGGCACGCAGTTGATCTCGCCAACGACGCGGTCGCCGATTGCGATTTCGGAATGCTGTGCAGCGAGTTGCGTCACCACACCGACAAACTCATGCCCCAACACGCCTTTGAAACCAAAGTAACCCTTGAGGATTTCGACATCGGTGTTGCAGATGCCGGCGCGGGTGACACGGATGAGTGCCTCGCCGGCCGGCGGCTGCGGCATGGGGCGGTCGTTGGTGAAGGTGAGTTGATCGGACAGAACGAGTGCGCGCATGTTGCGAGGATAACACTTGCACGGTGGCTTGTAGTGCCGGCGCCTGAGCCTGGCATGAACCCGCGCCGGCTGTGCGCCTGCCCTCGATAGAATGGGCATGGCGCAACACGCCACATGCCATGTCGCAGATCGATGCCCTTTCGCAAACCCGCCTTGACGAGCAGATACTGCTGCGCCGCATCAAAGCCGGCGACCCGGCCGCTTGTGCTGTTTGCGTTGAATCGCACTCGCCCAATCTGTATCGCATGGCCATGCGCGTGTTGCGCGATGAGGCTGAAGCTGAGGATGTATTGCAGGAAACCTTCCTTAGCGCATTCAAAGCCATCGCACAGTTTGATGGCCGCTCAAGCCTTGGCACATGGCTGTATCGCATTGCCTACAATAACGCGCTGATGAAGTTGCGCAGCCGGCGCGACGCTCTCTCGCTCGATGACGACGCCGGCGACGCCATGCCGCTGCAAATTGCCTCGCCCGATATTTCGCCTGATGACATGATCGTGGAGCAGGAGACTGCGCAGATGCTTGGCGATGCCGTCGACAAACTCCCCAAGACGCTGCGTGAAGTGTTTGTGTTGCGCGAGATGGAGGACCTCACCACGCTGGAGACGGCGCGCAGGCTCAGTCTCAGCGAGGGTGCGGTGAAGGTGAGGCTGCACCGCGCGCGGCTGGCGCTGCGTCAGCACATGGCTGATTACATGAACAAGGTGGAACCTGCCGAGGCGCCGGTGCAGTCGCTAGCCTGCGCCGAAGCCCTGCGCTTCATGGAGCAAACCGAAAAACGCGGCCAGAAGGTGGATGCGTCATTGCGCGATTCGCTGCGCGAATATATTGCTGCGTGCGAGCAGTGCCGGCTGCTGCTTGATCCAAAGCATGAATCGGTGTTGTTCTACTGTGACGAACACGAAAACCCCGTGCCAGAGCGCGTGCAGCGCCGGCTCTACAAGCGCATTCAGCAGATGTGGGCCGACCGCCAGACTGGCGTGTGACTTTTCTCGCTGCTGCGGCGCGCATCTCAAGGTAAGGTGCAACCATGTCTGTCTCTGCAATCACGTTGCCGGCGTTGTGGCGCAAGCATATCGCGCTGCCGCAACAGCATGGCTCGTGGGTGTTGTGGCTGGGACCCTATCTCACCGGGCTGGGTATAGGCGGGTTTCTCAGACCCGGCCTGCTGTGGCTGAGCCTCGCCAGCCTCGGCGCATTCCTCGCCCTGCAGCCGCTCACCGTCTTGGTGAAAGCCCTCTGTGGCCGGCGCACGCGTGATGACATCATGCCGGCGCTGTTCTGGCTCGCGCTCTACGGTTTGTTGATCGCTGCCGGCGCAATCGGCCTGGTCGCCACTGGCAATGCCTTTGTGCTGCTATTGGGCGCGCTGGCTGTGCCGGCGGTGGCATGGCAACTATGGCTGGTGACGCGCAAAGCCGAGCGCCATGCGCTGTGGGCCGAGGTAACCGGCACAGCAGCGCTCGCGCTGGCTGCGCCGGCGGCCTTGTGGGTCGATGCCGGCTTTTCGACGATGGGTCTGTGGTTGTGGTTGTTGTGTGCGTTGCAGGCCGGCGCTTCCATCACCCACGTTTATGCCCAACTCGCCTATCGGCGCATGGCGGCTGTGCCGGCATTGCCGCAGCGCTGGTCTTTGGCGCGACTGTCAGTTGTCTGGCATGTCTTCAATGTGGCTGTGGCGGCAGGTTTGGCTGCGTTGGGACGGGCGCCGGCGTTGGTTATTCTCCCGTTTGTCGTCGTGCTGGCTGAATCGATGTATGGCGACCTGATGAAGCCACACGTCGGCGTAAAGCCGGCGGTCATTGGCGTGCGGCAGATGTTCGTTGCGCTCATCTTCGCCGCATTGATGATTGCGTCATACCGGTTGGGTGGCGGACAAATCTAGCCATTCGGCTAGTCACAGCGGCGCGCAGATTGTGTAGGATCGTGATGGACATCACAAACAAGTAACGCCGAATAACAATCGCCAGGGCCCACGTGCCGGGTTTTGGCAGATTGCCTCCTGTGTGTGGCAAAAGGGGCAACCGCAAGTTGGGTTGCCCCTTTTGCGTGCGCGGAAAATGCGAAACGCCGAACCTAACCCAGGGTCCGGCGTTTCGCGCTCAGAAGGAGAAACGATGCTTACTGCGGTCGCTCGCCCAGCTTTACCTGAAGGTCGAGCTCTTTTCCGTCGCGCCACACGCGCAGAGTGATGGTGTCACCAGGCTTGGTGGTTTCCACCAGTCGCGCAATCAACACATCGTAATCCTTGATCGGCGTGCCGTTGAATGCGATGATCACGTCGCCGGCGACCGTCAGGTTGCCATTGCGGTCAATCGTGGCTGCGCGCAAGCCGGCTTTCTCCACGGGGCCGCCGCTTATCACCGCCAGCGGCATCACACCTTGCGTGATCGGCAGATTCAGTCCGGTCGCCTCGCCGGCGCGAATGGCGCCTTGAATGCCGAGATACGGATAGCGCACGCGGCCTTCGGATTTCAGCGCTTCAATCACGCGTTTGACGGTGTTTGAAGGGACAGCGAAGCCGATGCCGCTGTTCGAGGGCTGCCCGCTGATGCTGTTGCCGGTGCTGCGGATAGCCGTGTTCACGCCTACCACACGACCCGCTGTGTCGAGCAGCGGACCGCCAGAGTTGCCCGGGTTGATCGCTGCGTCGGTCTGCAGAATGCTGGGGTTTGAGTAGTTGCCTGTGCCGTTGGGATCGCCTTCAGGCAGCGTGCGCCCCTTGGCGCTGATGATGCCTTCGGTCATCGTGCCGTTCAGGCCGAACGGGTTGCCAATGGCGATCACGCGCTGGCCAACCTTCACGTCATCTGAATTTGCCAGCTCTACGAAGGGCAGGTCGCTTTTCTCCACCTTCAGCAGAGCCAGGTCGCTGTAACGATCAGTGCCGACCACTGTCGCGCGCATGGTGCTGCCATCGGCAAAGGTCACATCGACACGGTCGGCCTGATCGACGACATGATTGTTGGTGATGATGTAGCCGTCGGCAGAGACGATGAAGCCGGAGCCGGAGCCGGCAGTCTGGAGACCCTGCCTGCTGTTTTGCTCGTTCGCAATTGACACCACAGCCGGGTTTGCGCGCTCATACAGATTGACGAGAACCATCTCGTCCTGATCGAACTGCACTCGCGCATTAGCCGGCAGTGCAGTAGGTGTGGGCGCAATCGCCGCCGGCGCGCTCACCCTCGTTGTTACGCCGGTGTCGGCAGTGCTCTTCACGCTGCTGCCTGACGAGTCGCCCTCCAGCAGACCCGCCAGCGGAAAATTGCCGCAACCGCTTGCCAAGACAGCAATCACGGCAAATGTTGCTAGTAATCGTTTATTCAACATCGTGTCTCCTATAATCCATACGCATGTTGCTGCGTCACACCTGATCATCGCTGCAATCGGTTAGTTAATCCTGATTGCAACCTAAACGTGTGGCAAGCGCGGGATTGCGAAACCGCAACACTCAATGACTGCATACGCCGACCCTCTTGACCGCCGCGATGGCTGGCGCGCGCTTTGGCAAGTGATCGCCGGCGATGCGATGGTGTTCGCCTTGTGCCTATTGGTTGGCGCGGGATTGCTGGCATCATCGCTGCTGCCGCAATCGCCGGCTGCCGGCACCGCCGACCCCGTGCTGTTCAGCCAATGGGAAGCCTTTGCGCGGCTGCGCGAAGGGGCGCTGTTCAATCTGCTCAATGGGCTGGAATTGAACATGGCGCTGCGCGCTGGTTGGTGGCGTCTGGCACTCGCTCTGCTTGCAGCAGTGTGCAGCTTGCGCCTGTTCGACCGCATCGTTCGCCTCATTGCTGCGCGCCGGCAAAACACCGCCCTGCGTGATGAGACGCGGCGGCGCGTGGCGCAGGAAGCGCCACCCCTCGCTGCGCTGGCTGCGCGCCTTGACGGGATGGGCTTTCGCGTGGTGCAGTCGAGCGAGGATATGCTGCTGGCCGACCGCGCGCCCTGGGCGGAGATGCTCTCTATTATGCTGCACACCGGCGTGCTGTTGGCTTGCGTCGGTCTGATGCTGAATGCGGCGTTTGGCTGGGAAGCGCAGAACCGCGCGCTGCAAGCCGGCGTCGTCACTGCCCTGCCCGATGGCTATGCGTTGATGTTGAATGAAGACGCGAATCAAGCCGGCTCGCAACTGATCTTGCAACGCGGTGAAACAACGGTCGCAACCCTGCCATTGCAGAGCGGCAATGCCAACGGCATCCACCTTGCACTGCGACAAATTACGCCCGGCTATCGCATCAGCGCGATGGCGAAAGACGCGCAGCCGCTGTTGATTCGCGCATCAAATTTTGTCTCTCCCACTACCGAGGTGTTGCTCAATCTCACCGAAGCCAGCCCAGAGCAATACGTGGCGCTGCCGGATGCGCGGATGGCGCTGGCGGTCAGCGCCGGCGCAACCCCCGACCAGCCGACGCGCGTGCGGGTGTTTGCGCTGCCGTCAGGCAAGGTGATAACCGAGACGATGATGCAATCGCAACTGGTGATCGGCGATGTGATTTTTGAATTCAAGCCGGCGCGCGGCGCGGTGGTCGATGCCGCGTTTGCGCCGGGCAATTGGCTGATCTACGCCGGTTTACTGATCGCGCTGGTCGGTTTTGCCGGGGCATTGCTGCGACCCATGCAGCGCATCCTTGTGCAGCATCATGGCCATTGGACTGAGTTCTATGCCGATGGGCGTGGCGCGCGCGACGTGATCAATAAACTGCTCGCAGCGCCAGAATGATTGCCGTGAAAAGATCAATGGCGCATACGCGCGCAGCCCAGCTGATAAAAATGAATCTTGAACCGGACCTGACTTTTGCCGAGGTGATTGCAGAGCAGATCGACGAGTATGTGCATGTCGAAGTGCTGTACTTCCCCGTCGGCAGTATGCGCGGGATGCAGATGCCGCAGGTGACTGTTGGCAATTGGTTGGAGACCGAATGGCGGTTGAATGCGTTGCGCGTGCAAGACTCAGTGCGCATCGACGAGGCGCTGGCGAAGGCGCGCAATGAGGTGCGGCGCGTACGCAATCGCGCCGGCGAGCTATATATCAACAAAGCGCGCCGTGAATTCAAGAGCCGGCTTGATACGTGGGAGTTTGTTCTCCGCGACGACGATGATGTGAAACGCAGCGCAAAGCCCATCAACGTGAGCGCGGCCTACGCTTCACAGGTGCATATGCGCTTGAAGCTGGAGTTATTGCAAGGAGATGTGTCGCAGTTGGCCGGTCAGCTAGCGCGCCTGCGCATGGCGGATGGCCTGTTGCGCACGCGCTTCACACCGGGCGCGTTCGTATGGGAGCCGGAATTGGCGCACGCCGCGCCGGCAGATAAATGGTGGTGGTTGTATGCAGCTACGGCGCAACCACGATCTGACCTTCCAGAACGCCATTGAGAATTTCCACGCGGTCTTCGCCCTGCAAGCCAATCTTCACGTCAGCGCGGCGCTCGCCTTCGGGGTCGCGCACGACGACGAAGCGCCGGCCCTGAAAATTGCGCAGCGCCTGCGGCGGCAGCCATAGCGTGTTGTCCTTGCGATCAGTCACGATCGTCACGCGCGCCAGATCGCCTGCCTCCATCTCGGCATCTGCGTCCTGGATGGCGATGCGCACCGAGCGATCGGTGGCAGTGGCAGCTGCGCCAGTTTGTGGCAGGCGGCGCACTTCGCCGCTGAACACCTTGCCCGGTACGCTGTTCAATGTCACCGACACACTTTGACCGACGGCAATTTCGGCAAGCCGGCTCTGGCTCAGCTCCGCTGCTGCCTCCAAGCCCCCGGGCTTTGCCACGATCACCACTGGATCGAAGGCATTTACGTTCTTGCCAACGGCCAGGCTCTCGCTGGAGATGCGACCATCAAATGGCGCGACGATCTGCATGCGCGCGAGTTGCGCCTCCAGTCGCTCCAGCGCCAGCTTGCCCACGTCCACCGCGCGCTGCAAGGCTGGATCGATGCTATTGTCGATGCGATCGATGGCGAGCTTTGCGCGCTCAACATCCTTGGCCAGGATGCTCACATCGAATTGGTGCGTGACCTGCTGCTGTAGCAGGTTCTGGTGATCGGACTTGGCGCGCGCAAGCTGGATTTGCGCATCCATGACCATCTTCTCGAAACCGGGGATCATCTCCTTGTCCGCCGGCGTGCTGCGCGCCGAGGCGAGGCCGGCATTTGCGTCGTTCAGCGCGCGCTCGGCGCGGGTAATTTCGGCTTTTGCCAGTTCAATCTGGGGGCCAAAATCCTTGTCGCGCGCCTGCTGCACCCGCAATTGCGCCACTTCCAGATCGAGTTGCGCAGCGCGCAGGGTCTCGGTGTAGTTCTGCAGCGTGCGCGACAGCGCGGATTGTGCAGTGATGTATTCGATGCGCGCCTGCTCGATCTGATTCTTCAGGTCGCTGGTATCCAGTTCAGCCAGCACATCGCCTTGTTTCACTTCGTCGCCGACCTGCACGTTGGCTTTGGCGATGCGGCCATCCACTTCAAATGCCAGCGGCTCGTCTTCGACTGCCTGCACGCGGGCGAGGAATTCGATCTTGCGCTGGACCTCGCCGCGCTCGACGGTATAGGTGGGCTGGCGCGGCACCAACGCGGTGGGGATGGCGGTGGGTGTGGGTTGTGCCGGCTGATTCGGCGCGCTGCACGCTGCCAGCGCCAACCCGCATGCGATCAGCGGAGTCACGAATGAATGCTTCATGTCAGATGAATATCTATATGGTTTCTTTCCCGCAAAAACGCAAGGCCGCACAGGTTTCTGGCGCCTCGCATTTTTACGAGAAGTAATGCATCACACTGCGCCCAGTTTGATGGCCTCAAAGGCTTTCAGCCGGCGCAACGACACCAGCATGATCGCCAGCGCAATCGCCAGCGCCACCGCCAACGACGCGTAGATCAACAGCAGGTCGCGCCATGCGATGCGCACGACGAATGGCGGGATGGTGTTTGCCAGTGAGCCGCCGACTTGCATGAACGGGATGAACAACTGACTGACCAGCACGCCCAACAGGCTGCCGGCCAGCGCGCCAAGGCCGATCAAGAGCGCCTGTTCCAACGCGATGAAGAAGCCCATCTGCCAGGCTGAAAGGCCGACAGTGCGCAACATGCCAAGCTGGATGCGCCGGCTGCGAAAGGTGATGACTGCCGACAACACGAAGCCGACCATCGTCAGGAGTGATGCCGCGATGAAGCCGGCAGACAGCAGCCCAAACAGGCCGCGCCGCTCTGGTTGCACTTGCGCCTCGCGAATCGCAACGCGGGTGTCCTCGCCGTTGACGACGAGGAAGCCGAGTGAGCCGGCTTGGTCGGCGATCTTGTTCAAATCGGCATCCGGCGTCACCGCCAGCAACACATCGTATTGCACTGCCGTGCCAAGATTCTCGAAGATGTAGTCGAGGTTCGCCACGAAGATGTCGCGTTGCTCCTCTGGGTTGGCATGCGGGAACATGTCAAATGTGCCGGCGACAGTGAAGCTGATGGGCTGCGCCGGCAGACCGGTCGAGCTTACGTTCATGTTCAGCGGCTCGCCGATGCGCAAGTTGTTGCGCGCCAGAAAATCGCGCTGCACCAACAGTGCGCTGGGGTTGACGGCCAACGTGTTCATCAACGCGCCGAGTGGTTGCGGCGAGAAGTCCTCGCGGAAGTAGGCCGTCTGCTGAAAGTCGACGCGATCCACACCGATGAGCACACTCTTCTCGGCCACATCGCGCGCTTGCGGCTGCGCCATATATTCGCCCACGCGCGCCGCGCCGCGCACTCCTGGAATGCGCAGATGTTCCTGCACCGGCACGAAGGTGTAATACAGCGGCTCTTCTTCGGCAACGTCATCTGCCGGCGCCTGCACGTTTGAATCCGGCGCGCCCTGCATGGAGAACGGGGTGCTGATCTTCGACGGATCGCCCATCTCGATCAGCCGGATGTCTGCGCCGTTGCGGAAATATAACGAATCGCTGAGGTGGCGGTCGAGCGTGAGTGCGATGGACGAACTGAACACAGCAAGCCCCATGGTGAAGATCAGCAGCAGCAGCGGACCGAGATAGACCGCCGGCGCGCGCGCAAGGCTGCGCAGGGTGAGCAGCGTGGATGTGCCGAGCGGCAGCCGGCCAGCCAGCGCCGCAAGCGCGCGCATGATCCATGGGAAGAAACGCACCAGCAACAGCGCCGTCGCCGCCAGCATGAATACCGGCGCAAGAAAGCGCACTGGATCGGAGAATGGATCCGCGGCGCGGCGCGCGTCGGTTGCCAGCAAAATACCGCCCGATTGCTTCAGTTGGAAATACACGTAGATCGCTGCGATCAGCAGCAATACATCGAGGAAGGCGCGCTGCCACAGCGGCGCGCGTATGCTGCGCGCCTGCGATGAGCGATAGGAGACGATGTTGCGGCGGGCAGCGGCGATGGCCGGCAGCAGCGCAGCCAGCAGCGCGATGACCGATGCGGCGATGCCAAAGCGAATGGACTGGTTGTTCACGCCAACCGTCAACGCCACGTTCGGCGCGAGGGTGAGGAATGAGGTGAGCCGCGTCATGAGCGAGGCCAGCCCATAGCCGGCTGCCAACCCCAATCCAAGGCCCACCAATCCTACAAAGAGCATTTCGATGAAATACAGCACGGCAATGGCGAAGGTGGATGCGCCGCGGCTGCGCAGCACGGCGATCTCGCCAGACTGCTCGCGCACCACCATGCCGGACACCATCGCCACGAAATACAGCACCACTGCCAGCAATGGCACGCTGAAGACAGTGAGCAACAAGGTTAGCTCATTCGTCGCGGTGATGTAGCGACGCAAGGCGTTGTTGGGTGAGACGCGCAGGGCGAGGCCTGTGCGTGCGTTGGTCAACTCGGTGGAGAGCCGGCTCAGCCGACCCAGCATTGGCAGCACGGCCTCAGTGTCGAGCCGGCTGCCATCCGCAAGGAAATACCACAGGCCGAGTTCAACATCCTGCTTGATCTTTGGCGCGACCTGATTGACATACGTTTCAGGCGTGACCAGCAGGTTGTCGCCCAGCGCATCGGGGCGATAGAACCAGAAACTGTCCTCAGGATCCTTTTCAGCCCAGATGCCGGTGATGCGCACCTTCTGCTGGATGGGTTCTTCGCCGCGCACAGATGGGCCGTAGAGGATGTAATCTTCGCCGGCCTGAACGCCGACGGTGTTCGCCATCTCGACGTAGGCGAGCGCCTCAATCACATCATCGTTGCGCTGTTTCGGCATCTCGCCGAACACTTGGATCTTGTCTTCAATGCCGGGCAGCGTGCCGATGCTCATCCAGTCGAGCTGGGTGTTGGCATTGGCATATTGCGAGGCTTTGGCGGCGGGGAAAAGACGAAACTTGTTGGTGTGGATGTACTTGACTGTCTGCGTGATGGGCAGGCCGATGGCGGCCGGCACGCGCTGCGAGACGAACGCATCGTCCTTGAGGTAATCCTCGTAATCGATTTGCCCGCTGATGGAACCGTAATATGCGACGACGAAGGCGAAAGGCGGCAAGCGCTGATTTTGCTCAGTATTTTCAATCCGCTGCTGCAACACGCGCAGTTGTACGGCATTGCTGAACATGGGGATGGCCGACGCCAGCATGACCGCAACCGCGACGCCGAGCGTGAGCGCAGCAGCCAGTCCCAACTGGCTGAACAACCGTTTGAAGGAGAGGCGAATCAGGCCGGCGAAGCGCGCAACCGCAGAGAGTACGTTCATCGAACGAATGCATTGTAGCCAAATCACCTGAAAGTCAAAAGCGCAAAACGCAGGACAATCGCGCGTGGTGAGTAGTTGTAAACCGCACATGTGCAATGACCAAATCGTCCGCAATTCCCATCGGCGATAGCCTTGGACGCGGAACGTTGGGATCATTGTTTTGCACTCTGCGCTCTAGTATCTCGCTCTGTTGCCCTCTTGACACTCTCGAGCCGAGTGTGCTAACATCGCGCACGAGCGTTAGCACTGTCGATGTTCAAGTGCCAGCGCTTCATTCATGTCCCGTGCCGATGGTGTGGGCGTGCAAAACAAAATCAAACAAACGTTGAGTCTGGAGGAACAACATGGCGAAGAAAGTGGATGCAGTCGCAACCAAGCTGAACATTCGCCCGCTGGCTGACCGCGTGGTCATCGAAGCGGTGGAAGAGGAAGAGGTGACGTTCGCCGGCGGCAAGCTGGTGCTGCCCGAGACGGCCAAGGAAAAGCCGCAGAAGGGCGTGATCCTCGCTGTCGGCCCTGGCCGCAAGGATGAGGATGGCGAACTGATCGCGATGGAAGTGAAGGAAGGGGATCACGTGCTGTATGCGAAGTACGCCGGCACCGAGATCAAGATCGAAGGCCGCAAATTGCTTATCCTGAAGGAGAGCGACATTCTGGCGGTGGTTGAGTAAGAATCAAGAACCAAGGTTCAAGAACCAGGATTGTGTCTTGGCTCTTGGCTCTTGATTCTTGCATCTGGAGAATCAAAATGGCAAAGCAACTGGTTTTCAATGAAGAAGCGCGCCGTGGCCTGAAGCGCGGCGTAGACATCCTCGCCAGCGCAGTGGCGACTACCCTTGGCCCGAAGGGCCGCAACGTCGCCCTCGACAAGAAGTATGGCGCCCCAACCGTCACCCACGACGGCGTGACCGTGGCCAAGGAAATTGAACTGGCCGACCCGTATGAGAACATGGGTGCGCAACTGCTGAAGGAAGCGGCGACCAAGACCAACGACATCGCCGGCGACGGCACGACCACCGCCACCGTGCTGGCCCAGATCATCGTGCATGAGGGTCTGAAGAACGTGGCCGCCGGCGCCAACCCGATGCTCATCAAGCATGGCATCGAGGCCGGCGTGGATGCGATCGTCAGCCAGCTCAAGGGCATGGCTGTTGAGGTCAACAAGAAGGACCAAATCGCCTCGGTCGCCACAATTTCCGCGCAGGACAGCGAGATCGGCGGCTTGATTGCCGAAGTGATGGACAAGGTCGGCAAGGACGGCGTGATTACGGTTGAGGAGAGCAAGTCGCTCAACTTCGAGACCGAGTACGTCGAGGGCATGGAGTTCGATCGCGGCTACATTTCGCCGTATTTCGTCACGGCCCCCGAGACCATGACCTCTGAGATCAAGGACCCGTACATCCTGATCTATGACAAGAAGATCAGCGCGGCGCAGGACTTGATTCCGCTGCTCGAGAAGCTGATCCAGCGCGGCAAGCGCGATCTTGTGATCATCGCTGAGGACGTGGACGGCGAGGCGCTGGCGACGCTCGTGCTGAACAAGCTGCGCGGCATGTTGAATGTGCTGGCCGTGAAGGCGCCCGGCTTCGGTGATCGCCGCAAGGCCATGCTGCAGGACATCGCAATCCTGACCGGTGGCCAGGTTATCACTGAGGAGATGGGCCGCAAGCTGGAAGGCGCGACGATCGATGACTTGGGCCGCGCCGGCCGCATCGTCAGCACCAAGGACGACACCACCATCATCGAAGGTCTTGGCAATGACAAGGCGATTCAGGCGCGCGTCGAGGAGATTCGCGTCGAGATCGACAACAGCACCAGCGACTACGACAAGGAAAAGCTCAACGAACGCCTGGCCAAGCTGGCCGGCGGCGTGGCAGTCATCCGCGTTGGCGCTGCCACCGAGACCGAGCTGAAGGAAAAGAAGCACCGCGTGGAAGACGCGCTTTCGGCCACTCGCGCGGCGGTGGAAGAGGGCATCGTCCCCGGTGGCGGTGTGGCGCTGTTGCGCGCAGTGAGCGCGCTGGATGGCGTGAAGATGGCGAACGACGATCAGCAGGTCGGCGTGAACATCCTGCGCCGCGCGCTTGAAGAGCCGATCCGCCGCATCGTCGGCAACGCCGGCCAGGACGGCAGCGTGGTGGTGCAGCAGGTCCGCAGCATGGGCAAGGACAAGAAGTACTTCGGCTACGATGTGATCAGCGGTGAGTACGTCGACATGATCAAGGCCGGCATCATTGACCCGGTCAAAGTGACGCGCGGCGCGCTGCAGAACGCGGCCTCCATCGCCAGCATGATCCTGACGACTGAGGCGCTCGTCACCGACATCCCTGAGAAGGAAAAGCCGGCCCCGATGCCCCCCGGTGGCGGCATGGGCGGCGACTTCTAAATTGCAGTGTCTCCAGAGGCGCATCGATCTTGCATCTGCGCCTCTGTCACACGTCTCTTCGCCTTGGCGAGGATGTCCCACTTGGGCCGGCGTTGCAGCCGGCCTTTGTTGTTTTCACAATAGGGATCGGAGAGCTTTGGTGCGCTTCGACCCCTGTGATTGCCTCCACCGTTTGCATCGGCGAGGCTTGCAGCGCACAATCCTCTTCTGTGCAGGTTTCGCCCACTTCCGCCAATTTTACCCGCCTGGCGCATTCTGGTTGGGCCGGCGTGGCGTTGGTTTCGCTTACGTTGCTGTGCAGTGTCGTCTCCATCATCGGCGCGTGGTGGCTAGGCGCGCGAAGCCCAAACCAGCCCATTGCGCGTTATTTGCCAACCGGCAACAGTGCGGTATTTCACGTTGCGCAAGAGGATGCTGGCCGGCATGTGGGTGGCCTGAGTCTGAATACCGTGCAACGCAATGCCGCATGGATGCTCAGGCAATCCAACGCAGTGGTTTATACGTCGCTGGCGAGGGCGATGGGGCTTGGATCGGACGCGCGAGACAACTTGTTGGTGTTGTCGCGCGCCGGCGCAATCTTTTCGCGCAGCGTTGAGCAGGCAGAAATCGATGGCACGCGCGCCACAACGATCACGGAAGACAGTTATCTCTTGCAATCTGATGCGTTGCTGTTGGTGATGGAGCGCGCGTCTGGTGGAACGTTTGTATTCGTGCCGCCGTTGCCTGTGCTGCGAACCGATATTGCCGTCGACCAGACGCAGGTTACTGCCGGCGTGATTGCATCGTCGGATGCATCGATGGAGTTGAGCTACATCGGCGCGCTCACACTTGAGGCGCGTGAGCCGATGCAGTTTGGCGACCGTCGCTATGACGATTGTCTGCGCATGCGCAATAGTCTGAGCATTGGCGCGCGCGATACTGGCTTCACGCGCACCTGGTATTGCGCCGGCGCGGGGATGGTGCGCTCGGAATTATTTTCATCAGATGGCACGCGCATGCGATCCTGGCAACTTGCCAACGCAGAGGCAATTCCACCTGCGAGCGCGCCGCGCATGCCGGCGATCGGCACACTCTTGACCAACAGGGTGGACTGGCGCAAGCCGCTCACGGTGGCATGGCAATTCGACAACACCGATGGCGTCTCGGCCATCACCACTGAACCCATCATCGCCGGCGATGCGGTGATTGTCGGCACGTTCACCGGCGATGTGATCGCGCTGGATCGCAACAATGGCAAGGAGCGCTGGCGCTATTTCACCGACGGTCCCATTTTTGCGCCGCCGGCGGTCGCAGATGGGATGATCTATGTTGGATCGGGCGACCGCCAGGTGCATGCGATTGACGCGCAGACTGGCGCGTTCCGATGGCGTTTTGCCACCCACGATGCGGTAATCGCGACGCCGGCGGTGTCGGACGGTGTGGTCTACGCCGGCTCCGAAGATCGCACGCTGTATGCGCTGGATGCGCGCACGGGCGCGTTGTTGAATGCATTCACCACCGGCGGACCGATTGCTGTTGCGCCGGCGGTGAACGGTGACACGGTCTACGCCGGCTCTGACGATGGCGCGCTGTATGCCCTGGATACAACTGATCTCTCTCTGCGTTGGGCGTTTGCCGCCGGCAGCGCTGTTGCTAGCGCACCGTTGGTGATGAGCGGCACAGTCTATTTCGGCGCGCGTGATGGCATGCTGTATGCATTGAAGGCAGATTCGGCCAGCCAGGATGGTGAAGTGGTCTGGCGGTTGCAAGCACGCGAGCCAGTCACTGGCCGCATTCAATGGAAGGATGGCGCGCTCTTCGCCGCTGCCGAATATGACTTAATCTCGGTGGACGCTGCCACGGGGCAGTTGCATTGGCAGCAATCGAGCGACGGCAACTATGGCTCACCGCTGGTGCTGGGCGATTCCATTTTCATCATGACGGAAGATGAGATAGCGCAGTTTGACGCCGTCAGCGGGCGCAGCGTTGCCCTGTTTGCGCCGGCGATGCAAAGAAAATATGCTGGCCTCGGCGCCGGCAGCGCAGCCATTTATGCGAGCTATGCCAACGGTGATGTGTTTGCGCTCGCGCCGTAATCACCTCGCGCCATGAAGACTATCTCGCGCGCGCTCTACACCACCGTCAGCACAATCCTTCAGATTGTGGTTGATGGCGCGCGCGTATTTGCCGTGGATGCACTGCGGGATGGCTTCATCGATCTTCGCCCACTCGAAAAGGCGGGTCGGGCGCTGGTCGTCGTAGCGTTCGCGATTGTGGGTGCATTCATCCTCAGCCTGGTGTTTTCAGAAGTGTTGCGGGTGAGCGGGCCATTGCAGCCATTGCGCGCAAGCTCGTCTGCTGCGCGCGGGTTCATGGCGCCAGCGTCGGCTGTGCCGATCACCTATGTGGCGCTGGCGCTGGCATGGAGTTATTTCCTCACTGGCGCAGCGCAAACGCGCCGGCTGTCGCGCTGGCTTGCATTTACTGCATTCACCTTGTTCGGCATGGCTGCATTGGGCAACGGCATGTCCAACGCGCTTTTCAACAGCATCACACAGCCGGTTGCGGTTGCAGCCATGGTGTGGTTGATTGCCGGCGCGTTTGTGCTGCTGTTGATCGCCTATGCCGCTCTGCCACGCACGCGCTGGCCGCTCGCGGTGCGCTTCAGCCTCATCGCCACGCTGGTCACACTGATCCTTCTGCCCGCTGTGTTGCAAACTGCCATGGCCGGCAACCGGTTGGAGAATCAAAGCGTCAACGATGCAGACAGCCTGAATGCTGCACTAGTATTGACACGCGCACTGCTTGTCCCATTCCTGTTGGTTGCCGGTGTGGAGATGTACAACTTTGCCCAGGCGGTCAGTGGCTGGCTGGCACAATCCACCCGACGCCACGCGCCGGCGCGAATCTCCCTTGCCCTTTTATTGATTGCGCTGGTGTTGCGCGCGGTTGGGTTGGCTCAATATCTGCTTAGCACGCCGCTGCCGGCGTGGCCCTGGCTGGAGTGGCTTGGCGCAGGGCTATTGCTGGCTGGCACGGCCATCGTGTGGGCGCATCTGCGACGCAGGCCGGCGGCCGGTGCTGTGCCGTTTGGTTTGATTGTGGGGCTGATTGTGATTCAGAGTGCGATGTTTCTAACCGTGATCCCACTGGAGTGGCTGGGCTCGTTTGTGCTGATGGTCTACGCTGGCGTCACGCTGAATCTGGAGGTTTACCAGAGCAGCGCGGCAGCGCTGCACCAAGGCGTGATCTCACTCTCTGACTTTTACAGCACCTACGCGCTGTTGGTGGTTGCCCTGGTGTGCGTGGGGATTAGCTGTGTTGCAAGGCGGCGTGGGCAGCCGCCGGCGGTGGCGCTATTCAGCGCGCTATTGGCATGGAGCATGGTAGTGCGCTGGCTCACGCGCATCGACGGCCCGCTGGCGATTCTGCACTTTAGCTACGCCCATTTGGATGCGTTGTTGATCGTAGTGTTGATTGTTGCGACTGTCTGGCTGCTGATGCAGGGTGAAATGACACGGGATCGCGCGGTGCGATTGCTCGGCATCACGATTTTGACAGCGCTGTTGCACCAGACGGGTTTTCTGGACAACCCGTTTTCGCCCCTGTTCAGCGCCGGCGGCGTGCTGCTGCTGGTGATCGGCATCATCTGGAGCGTGCTCACCGCCGGCGGCCGCTTTCTGAACGCCGACAGCGCCGGTTTTCCGCGCATGAGCCGCGCTTTGATGTACTTTGGCTACATCATGCTATCGCTGTCAGTGGCGCACTGGTTCGTCGTCAGTCACGCGGTGCAACAGCAAGCTGCGCAGGGTGACAATACGATGCTCGGCTTCCTGTTGTACGGGTTGACGCTGGCAATGTGGCTGCTGGCGCAACGAGGGAGGCCGTTGCTGGAGGAGCAAGGCTGAAAGATCAAAAAATTGCTGGCTGCAACTCCATCTCGAATGGCGCATCGCGGTCGCAGATCAGCTCGCCCCCCACCACCTGCAGCTCGGCCACTTGCAATGACGTGCGGCGCTCGTCGTACGGGATGACCTCGTCGAAACGATATTGCTTCGATAGTGGAAACGGATGCGTGAAGTAGAAAATGTAGGCGCGCTTGCCCTGCACCAGCACATCGGCATGATCGGCGCGGTTGCCATCGTCAGGGCGAATACCCTTGCCGGCGAGGATGGTCTGCCGGCGCTCCCATCGCTCGCAATCGCTGGAGCGATACACACCGATCCCACTCCAGGGATCGGTGATCATCCAGTAGCACCCGCCAAATTGAAAGACATTCGGCCCCTCGTGCGCGCAATCGGTGATGACTGGCCCAATGACATCCCAGTGATACAAGTCGGCGCTGTCGGCGGCATAGGTAAATGAGTGATTCGCCTCGTCCTTGTACCACATGCGCCAACCGCCGGCCGGCATGGGAAACACACACGCATCGATTACGCGGTCGGATGACAGCACAAGCCTCGACTCGAAGCGCCAATCCCACAGATTCGCGCTGGTCATATGCACGATGTGCCGTGTGCCGGACCAGTCGTTGGGGATGCCAGGCACATAGCTGACGTACATGTGATAACGGTCGATGTGCCACAGCACCTCCGGCGCCCAGAACGTGTTGCGCCCGCGCTCAAATTCCAACCCCTGCAGCGTGCCGCGATACAACCATTTGCAGCCATCTTTTGATGAGGCCACACCGATGTCACTGCCATGCATCCACGCAAAACCCGGACCGCCGGCACTGGCGCGACGGTTGGTGTAGAGCAGCCACCACGCTTGCTCCGCGTGATTCCAGATGATGGTCGGATCGGCAGCGCCGTCGTAGATCGGGTCGCGAAAGAGTGGCGCCGGCGGGGTATGGAAGGGTCGCGTCATGAGGCTACCAGCACTTCACCGCGTTGCACCGGCGTGCCCCAACTGCCTGTGAGATACGGGAAGGTCGCTTCGAGGCCTTCGGCGAGCGCAACGCCGAGGCCAGCTTTCTCAGGCAGGTGCAACCAGCCATCGGTGATCGCCGGCGGCGCTTGCAGAATCGCCCATTGCAGCGGGCCTTGAATCATGCATAGTTCGCACATATAAGGGTGGGGCAATGCAGCAACAAAGTGCGCGTTCGCCATCGTCATCAGGCCGTTGTGCCAGTTGTGCGGCATCACGCGCACGCCGTAATGCTCAGCCATGCGGACGATGCGCATGCCTTCGCTCAGACCGCACCAGCCCATGTCGGGCTGCACGATGTCATACGCCCTCTTCTCAAAGTAGCGCCGGAATTGCTCGGCGGTGGTGAATTGCTCGCCGCCGCTGATGGGCATCTCGACCGACGCGGCGATGCGCGCATAGCCGTCTATATCAGCCTGCGGGATTGGCTCCTCGAGCCACGCGAAGCCCAGCCGCTCCAACTCAGCGGCAATTGGCAGGGCTTGTGCTTCAGTCAGGCGCTGATTGCCATCCAGCGCGAGGTCGAACGATTTGCCGGCAGTTTGCACCGCCTGCGACAGCTCGCGCATCAGGCCGAGGAATCGGTCGACTGTGACACCATCCCACGACCACTCGGTGCCGATGCGCAGTTTCATCGCGGTGTAGCCGGCATCGATATAGCCCAATGCCTCTTCGATCAACTGGCGCTCATTCACGCCCCATTCATAGCGGCAGCCTGATGAGGCGTACAGCCGCACAGGGTTGATCGGCGCTTCCGTGCGCGGGCTTGCGCCGCTTTCGACGAGCAGCTGGCTGACGGTCTTGCCGGCGACCTTGCCGCGAATGTCCCACAGCGCACAGTCGATGCCGGCGACAGCGCAGTCATGCGACGAGTTCTTGTGATGCGGCAAAGGTGGCACAGAAGGGTCGAGCGGGTCACGCCCAACCAGCAGAGGCGCATAGTACTTCACCCACTTGCGAATTTGCTCCGGCCCGCCATATGAGCAAGCCTCAGCAATGCCGGTGATGCCGGCGTCGGTATCGATGATGACAATGCTGCAGTCGGCCTTCATCACGCGGATGGCGCTGGTGGCCCACTGAATCGCCGGCTCATGCATCCGGCTCAGGCACAGCGCGTTGATATTGGTGATCTTCATCGCTGGGCCTGAGCCTATTACAACCGGCGCAGATGTCAAAAGCCGGGATATCACTCCGCCGGCTTCACGGCCTTGCGGTTGCGACGCGCGCGCCGCAGGAGCCACACCACCAGCACCACCGGGATCGCCATCACCAGCAGCGCCGGCAACACCACGATCACCAGCCAAACCGCGATGCTCACCAGCGCCTGCAGTGTGCCGATCAACGCTTCGACCGCGCTCTTCACCACACCTTCGAGCCGCCAGCCGCCCACCTCCACTGGCTGCGCCAGTGCGTCAGGGATCAGCGTCACATTGATCGTGCTGAGCGCTGCTGACTGCGAGAGGTACTTCATGCGCCCCTTGATCTGGTCGATCTGCCCGCGAATCTGCGTCAACTCCTGAAATACATTCAACACATCCTCAGTCTTGGTCGCGCTCTCCATGATCTTGGTGAGCTGCGCTTCGGCAGCCTGCAGGTTCTTCAACTGCGCGTCCAGATCGACAAACTCGGCGGTCACGTCTTCGCCGCGAACGCTCTCGCTCTGCACGCTCACCGCCAGCTTGCGGATGTCGCCCAGCGCCGCGTCGAAATGCTGCGCGTCCACGCGCAGAGTGATATGCCCTTGCATGTCATTGCCGATCTTCGACGTGCCGGATTGCACGACGAAGCCGCCATACTGCGCGGCCAGCGCGCTGATGGCGTTGATCTGCTCCTGCGTGTTTTTGACGACGATCCTCAAATCGGCAGTGCGGATGATGAGGCGCTGTTGTTGCGGCAGCGCGCTGTCTGCAGTTGCGCCGCCGGCAGGCGCAGCGGTGCCGGCTGGCGCCATTTCTGGCGCTGGCATCGGCTGCTCTGCACGATTCATCACGGCATCACTTGGGCGCGCTGCCGGTGCGCATGCCGTCAATGCGACTGCCATCAACCCGATCATGCCAATCATCGTTTTCCACATGTGTCTGGTATTCATCGCTTTCTCCCATTTGCCCTTTCCAGCGTGACGGGCTTTCAAGACTCATCAGATTTTCTACCTGCTTCGTTGACGCTGCAACGCGCCGAAAGTTCCTGCGCGCCCTGTCCGCAAGCGTAATCCCGTCGCGATGAGGCGCCATGACAGTGAGTTGACAAGGTGACAACATCCGCTGACATGCGCGCCGGCGACGTCAGCCAGATGTCATGCGCAAACGCGCGGGTGGCTATAATCGTTGCCATTCCAAAGACAAGCACCCTGCGATGGTGGAGGTATCAACATGGCTTCTCTGCTCGACAAAGTGAGCACCCTGATTCAGGCAAATTTGCATTCCCTGGTGGATAACGCCCTGAAATCGAATTCGATGGCGGTGATCGACCAATATATCCGCGACGTGGACAACAACCTGGATGCGCTGGAAGATGCAGCAGCCACAGTCGGCGGTCAGGTGAAGACGCTGGAGCGCAAGCGCGATGAATACAAGAAACAGATGGACGATCTGGATCGCAACATCGACTTGTTTCTGACGCAGAACAAGGATGATCTGGCGCGCGCGGCGCAGGCCAAGCTGAACTCGGTGAAGGGCCTTTACGATACCTACAACTCGCAGTTGGAACGGCAGCAGAAGGAATACAAGTCGCTGCTCGATGCGCGGCTGAAGCTGCAAGCCAAGCTCACCACCATTCGCCAGCAGCGCGAAGAGATGGTGGCCTTGCTCGATCTGGCGAAGGCAAAGGAAATCACCAACAAGGCGATCAAGTCGCTGGACGACCTCGCCGGCGTGGGCGATGCTGACGTGGCGCGCATGGCAGACTCCATCCGCACGCGGCTCGATCAGGCATCGGCACGCGCCGAGATGGCTGCCTCGAACCTCGATGCGCAGATGGATGATGCGCTGGGTCGCGGTGAGTTGGATGCGCAACTTGAAGAGCGCAAGCGCCGGCTGGGCATCAACCAGTAACTATTTCGGATTTTCGATTTGTGATTTTGGATTGTTGAGGCCTGTATGCGCAAAACCCAAAATCACAAATCCAAAATCGTAAATTCATGAACGACCTGCGGCAGCGCACGCGCGGCAAACTTATTGAAAATGCCATCATCAACCTGCCCAGCGCCTTGATCATCGGCGCTGCCATCGTGCTGGTTGGGCTGGGCGTACAGATTCCCGTGCTAGGTGCGCCACCGTTCAACATCCCGCCGGCGGGCTGGCTCGCGCCGCTCGCACCGCTGTGGCTGTGGGTGGTCGGCTCACGGCTGACCAATCAGAAGGCCGGCGAGCAGGCCGTCAGCCAGGTCATGCGCGAGCAGTTCGATGTCAGCCACTTCAGTTCCACCACGTTGCGCGCCAATGTCGCGCAGGCCATGGCCTACCGCGAGCGCATCGATGGCGCCGTGGCGCGTTTCACCGATTCGGCCATGCAAAACCGCATGCAGGACGTGGCAAACCAGGTGGAAGCATGGGTGCGCAACATTTTCACGCTTGCCAGCCGGCTGGATGCCTACCATACCGATACCATCATCAAGTCTGATCTTGCGACGGTCCCTGATTCGATCAAGAAGCTGAAGTATCGCCTGAACAATGAGACCGATCAGGAGATTCGACAGGAGTTAGGCGAGACCATCGAGCGCCGGCAAGCACAGTACAACAGCTTGCTCAAGCTTGACACAACGATGGATCGCGCCGAACTGCAACTGGAGAACACCCTCACCGCGCTTGGCACGGTGTATTCGCAGATGCTGCTCGTTGACGCACGCGATGTGGACAGCAGCAAGACGCAGCGCTTGCGCGACAACATCCTCGATCAGGTGCGTTCATTGCAAGATGTGTTGACCTCGATGGACGAGGTATACGGCAACACCGCCGATCCGATTCAACGCTCCCGCGCCAACCTCGGCCAGTGACGATGCGATGGGATTGGCAACTTCCAGGATCAGCAATGGTTATCCTGTTCAGTTTGCAAATCCTGTTGGATCTGCCTCCGCTGTAATGCGTTTCTAACGGGTTTCGCGTAATCTCTGCGGGAGGAGTTTGCAATGGATATTGCGCAAGGCTTGCTAGCTTTTCTTGCCAACCCCAATGTGGCATATGTGCTTCTCATCGTCGGCCTGGTTGCGATGGTGGTGGCGCTCAGTGCGCCCGGCACCGGCGTGGCCGAAGTAGCCGCCGGCCTGTGCCTCATTCTGGCGATCATTGGGCTGGCACAGTTGCCGGTCAACATCGCCGGCGTCCTGCTCATCGCACTGGGGATTGGCCTGTTCATCGTCGATATTCACGCGCAGAGCAGCCTGCTGGCGCTTGGCGGTGCGATCGCGCTGGGCATTGGCTCGCTCTTCTTGTTCAGTTTGCCGACAGTGACGGTGTCATGGTGGTTGGTGGCGCTGACAACCGGCGGCACCGGCTTGCTGTTTGGTTTTGGCATGAATCGCGCCATGCGCGTCATGCGCCTGCCGCCACGCGACGCGCATGTGCAATTGGTCGGCAGCGCCGGCGTCGTGCGTTCGCCACTCTCCGTGGAAAATCAATTTACCGGCACCGCGCAAATTGGCAGCGAATTGTGGACGATCACATCTGACCAACCCCTGTCTGAGGGTTCGGAGGTGGTTGTCGAGAAAATGGAAGGCGTCGTGTTGCACGTGCGCGCAAAATAGTCACATGGACAAACTACGCAGGCCCACTGATGCCTGCATGGTTTGGCAAGGTCAGGAGGGAATGACATGAATATTCTCAGTTTGGTGGTTGGTTTTGTAGTGCTGCTGGTGCTGCTGTTTGTCGCGATCAGCATCCTCGGCCAGTTCATTCGCGTGGCGCGCGAGTATGAGCGATTCGTCGTTTTTCGACTCGGGCGCTCCATTGGCGTCAAGGGCCCGGGGATCGTGTTCCTGCTGCCTGTGCTGGATAGCGCCACCAAGGTTGATCTGCGCGAGCAGTTCATGGAGGTGCCGCAGCAGACCAGCATCACGAAAGATAACGCACCGATCAGCATCGACTTCCTGATCTATTGGAAGGTGGTGGATGCTGAGCGCACTGTGTTGCAGGTCGGCAACTTCGCCGCTGCGTCACAGGGCATTGCGACCACGACGCTGCGCGCGGTCATTGGTGATATCACGCTTGACGACGTGCTGGCGCAGCGCGAACGCATCAATATGCTGTTGCGCACCAAGCTGGATGAAGTGACTGAGCGCTGGGGCGTGAAGGTGACAGCAGTGGAGATCCGCGAGATCGTGCCGCCGCGTGAGGTGCAGGAAGCGATGAACCGGCAGATGAGCGCCGAGCGCACACGCCGCGCGCTGGTGACGGAAGCCGATGGCAAGCGCGAGGCGGCCATTACCATGGCTCAAGGTGAGAAGGAATCGGCCATCCTGAAAGCTGAAGGCCAGAAGCAGGCTTCAATTCTGGAAGCCGAAGGTCAGAAGGCATCCCAGGCCTTGCGTGCTGAGGGTTACGCCGATGCGCTGACGGCGACGTTTGCCAGCGCAAAGGGGCTTGACAACAACACGATGATGCTGCAATACCTCGAAGCGCTGAAGCAGATCGGTCAATCGCCGGCGACGAAATACATCTTCCCGATGGAATTTACCGCGCTGGTGAAGCCGCTGGCCGGCATGGCTGCACTGGCCGGCGGTGAGCAGCAAGCGGTTGGCGACGGGAGCGCTAACGGCAAAGCGGCGCCGGCGAGATAAAACAAAAGCCTGGCCGAGTGCTCGAAGATCGACCAGGTTTTTGTTTGTTAGAGGCGTGTTGCATACTAAAACCCGAGATCGTAACCGTCATGATAGGCCACGCCGATGCGCTCAGTGGTCCCTGATCTTGCATTGAACCACATCGTCCAGCGCCCGTGGTTGGGTTCATAAAGCACAAAAGGTTTGTAGATCGACTCGGAGTCCCATGCGCCGGGCAAGCCAGCGGAGATGATAGGATTTGCTGGGTGACGCTCCCATGCAGATATCCCGTCTTTCGAGCGTGCTAGACCAATGCGTGCCTTGAACAGATCTTCAAAGCCGATGTAGAACAGGTAATACCAGCCGCCCGACTTGATGACTTGCGCGCCGGCTACCCGCGTGCTTTCCCACAGGTTTGACGGCTCGGCGACAAACACCGGCTGCGTCAGCGGGTGAGTCCATGAGATCCCGTCCATGCTGATGGCATAGCCGATTGCATCTGGTTCAAACCATCCTCCGCCTGAATACCAGAGCTTGAATATCTGACCCTCGTCATCCCACAAAACTGACGGACACATCAGCGAAGAACGTTCCCAACTCGCATCGGGTCTCAAGACAGGAGTATCCCTTCGATCCCAGTGGATGCCATCTTTGCTGACGGCATAGCCGATGTCGGATGTGCCTTTGTCATTTGTGGATGCTTCAAGGTAAACGTTGGTCCATGTAGAGGATGAAAAAGATCTGCCGGCAGTTTGGCCGGAATACCACATGTGAAACAGGTTGTCCTTATATAGCAGCGTTGGACGATTGATGTCATCCTCCCATCCTGTTTCACGGCGCGGTTGAAGCACGAGAATGGGTTCCGACCAATGCAGACCATCGACGCTCTCTGTCATGGCAATGCTGTAATGCTTGCGCCAAGAGAAGTACATTCTGTAGACGCCATCAAGAATGAGGACGTGATTGTCAAAACGAAAATCACCAGGTTCTCCGAGGACGGGATTTCCTGCGAATTTCCGCCAATTTCCGCGACAACCGACGCGGGTGGGATCATACTTGGACAAGATAGATACCTCTATAAATAATCTGCCGGCTGCATTGCCTCAGATTGTGAGTCGTTGCAATTGCGTGCATTTACTTGCGGCGCGCACGATATGCTAGAATGCCACACTGTTCGTGGTGCCTATAGCTCAACGGCAGAGCGCCGCACTGTGGCTGCGGAGGTTGAGGGTTCGAAACCGTCTAGGCACCCCACAAAAAAAGGACGCGACTGTCGCGTCCTTTTTGTTTTGGTCGCCGAATCGTCTCAGATCACCACCACCGGCGTAGCGGTGACATCACGGGTGCGCATCTCAACATCTTCGTAGCTCATTTGCGGCGTGGTCCAGCGCCAGATCCAGCGCGCCACATCCGCCGGCGTGTTCACGCAACCATGGCTGCGGCGCCGGCCAAAGTCATTGTGCCAATATGCGCCATGAAAGGCTACCGCGCTTGTCGTGAAATAGCTGGGAAACGGCACGCCTGGCAGGTCGTAGGCGTCGCTGCCGGCGCCGCCGATCATGCGCGAACTCATGCGCTTGCGGATGATGCGGAAGGCGCCTGTCGGTGTCTGGAATGCGCCGTAACCAGTGGCCGTGCGTGAACTCATGATTGGTGTGTCACCCTCATACGCCGTCAACATCTGCTTGGCCAGATTGACCTCGATGCGCTTGTTCTTCACTTCAGGGCTGATCGGCGTCATCTCCGATGGATCGATGCGCAGCATGTGTGACGCTGGGATATACGGTCCGTTGGGATTGAACACCACGCCGTCGGTCAGGCGATACCACCACTGCTTGTCTGCGCCTTGCACGGCTTCGGTGACGCGATAGACACTGGTGTAATACAGCCGCGCGACACGGCGCGCTTTCGAATCTGGAGAGGTGCGCGCGTCGGCAAATGGCATGGTGACCTGGCCCCAGAACTTGCCGGCGGCCTTGTCCGGTTCAGGGGTGTTCAACTGCTGCAGCACCGGCTGGATGAACGATGAATAAGCGTAGCCATCCTCCAACTTGAACCAGATCTTGTTGTGCGCCATCACCGGCTCACCTTCCACCTGCTCCTCCAGGAATAGCACTTCATCGCGTTTGGCGTTGCGAACCAACTTGGCGCCCTTCTTCGGTTCAGTGCGAACCTGCACCTGCCAATCGGCCACGCGACCCAGAGGCAATGGTGGCTCGCCAGGCAGCAGCATGGGCCCCGAGCTATTTTCCAGGTCGTGCGCAAAGAGATGAGTGAGGTTGGTGAGAGGCAGCGCAGCAAGTGCCGCCGCAGTGGTGCCGGCGACCTTGAGTAAATTTCGTCGTGTCAACAACATGGTGATCAATGCTATTCATCCTGACGGAATGCGTCAATAGGCGCCCAATACGTTTCACCGCCGGCCAGCCGGATGTACCGGCGAACCTTTTCCGGCATTGTCTCGGCCCGCTCGAACAAGGCAAACATCTGCGAAGGATATTGCGAGATGGCGTTGATCCTTGCGGCGATCTCGTCTTCGTTCAGCACTTGCGGCGATGGCGCCAGCCCCATTGTCACACCGCTGTTGCGCCAATCGGTCTTGCTCGCATAGGGGTAATCCTCAAAAAACATGACCGGCGTATCGCCGGCGCTCTCCTCCACCGCCTGCCGCACCAACACGTGATCGACATGTCCTCCAATCGTGAGCGGTGCATAGATGACCTGTGATCGGCGCAGGTGTGGCCGCAGCGCGGTCTTGATCTGCGGGAAGAATCGCTGCCAGTCGTGCTCGGCCACCTGCCCGCCGATGAAGTCGCGGGTATATAGCGGCGCGCCGGCGTCATCGTGCCGGTAGATGGCATCCAGCAAGCCAAGGTGAATAGGCTCTGCACCCAGTATGGCGCAAGCAGCCTCGTCTTCTCGACGGCGGACGGCATAGGGCTGGACGTCGCCGAGCTGCCATTCGCCATGCACATGCTGCGCTGCAACAGACAGCGGCTGTCCGGCCGGCCGGTCGGCGGTGCAAACTGTGGCGATGGCAACCTGTTGCCCGCGTGAGGCGAGCCGGCGCACCAGACCACCGCACGAAAGCGCGATGTCATCCAGGTGCGGGGAGACGAAGAGGATCACAAGGGTTGAAATTGTGCTTTGCGCGCAAGGGATCAGTTGCGGATGACAACAAGTGTGCCGAGTTCGGCCCAATCGTAGAGGCGCTTCATCTGATCGCCTTTCAGCACCACGCAACCAAATGAGCCGCGCGAGCCGACGCGCCAACTCACCAGTCGGCCATTGTTGCGATAGGGCATGGCGTGAAGGCCGTTTTCCAGCGAGCCGGCGTCGTAGATGCCCATCCAATAAGGCATGCGCAAACCCCAGGTGCGCGCATACGCCTCAGGCATCTTGGTCTTCACGCGGAAAACGCCGGGCTTGGTGTCGTGGTTGGGGTTTTCCTCTGTCGGCAGGCCAGTGCTGACGAGATACTCGAAGATGAGTTGATCGCCATCATAAGCCCACATTGTCTGCCGGCTCAAGCTAACGTAGATCACCTTGCCGTCGCCGGCCTGTGGAGTGATCTTGCGCATGATCGCCGGCGACACCGCATCCGGCTCTTGCGCGGTGGGGATGGTCAGCACGGTGCCAGGGATGACGCGGCCATTCGCCGGCAAGCCATTGGCGCGAATGATCTGCTTTACCGTCACGCCATGCTCGGCGGCGATGTCCTTGAGCGAGTCGCCGCGCTCAAAGGTGTAGTTTGCGCCGCCGCCCACTGGGCCGGCCAGCGCTGGTGTTGCCATTTCCAAGGCAATCGCCATCGCCGCGATAACCGCAACAACCAGCCTGCCAAAATTGTTCATCTTCAAGTCCTCAATACCGTCTGTGGCGGCTTTCACCAGCGGATATAGACCGGTGTGCCAAGCGAGGCCCAGCGATACAAATCGGCGGCGTCATCGGTCTGGGCGACCACGCAGCCGAACGATGCCGGATAGCCGACTGGCCAGCGCACCAACCGGCCATTCTTGCGTAAGGGCATGGCGTGGATGCCGTTCTCTACGCGGCCGACATCGTAGATGCCCATCCAATAGGGCATGCGCAACTGCCACACGTCTGACCAGGCTTCGGGATACTTGCTCTGCACGCGGAAGTTGCCCGTCTTGGTGCCACGCGCTTCTTCGCCACTGCTGATGAGAAAGGTATACACGATCTGGCCATTTTCGTAGGCCCACAGGCGCTGTCTGCCGAGGCTGATGTAGATCTCCTTGCCGTCGCCCGCGATGATTCTGTCACCGGGTGTGCCGGCAGCTGCGAGCGCCGGCATATGCGGCGCAATGCCCAGCGCCATCGCCAGCGCGAACAGGACAGCTATCCACTTCTGCTTCATGCCGGTAAAGTGTAAAAGAATGTGGGAAATTTAACAATGGGTTCATTGAGTCACTGCTCGGGGCATCCCAGCCTTACCCGGAATAAAATCAGCCGGCATGATCGACGATCCCGTTCTCCTCAACGATTGGCATCCGGTCGCGTCGTTAAAGCAACTCGAGACCACGCCGGTATTGGGCGTGCGATTGCTGGGCGAAGAGCTTGTGGTATGGCGCTGCGGCGCTGGCCCGAATGACGTGCAGGTCTGGCAGGATTTGTGCGTTCATCGCGGCACGCGCCTGTCGCTGGGCAAAGTGCAGGGGGACACGCTGGCCTGTCCCTATCACGGCTGGACGTATGGGGCAGATGGGCGCTGCACGCACATTCCCGCACACCCTGAACAGATCCCGCCGCAGAAGGCAAAGGTAAAAACGTATCGCGCACTGGTGAAATATGGTCTGATATGGGTCACGCTCGGTGAGCCACAGCACGATGCCAGTCGCTTCTCCGAGTGGGACGACGCCGGCTATCGCAAAATCCTGTGCGGCCCCTACCGCGTGAAGGCCAGCGGTCCGCGCATCGTCGAAAATTTTCTCGATGTTGCGCACTTCGCCTTCGTGCATGCGGGCATTCTTGGCGACGAGGCGCATCCAGAGATCATGGACTACGAGGCCGAGATCACCAGTGAGGGTGTGGTGGCGCAGGGCGTGCGCGTGTATCAGCCAAACGGCCTCGGCGATGGTCAGGGTGCTGAAGTCGAATACACCTACAAGGCGCTGCGGCCGCTCACCGCGTATTTGCTGAAACAGAGCGCCGGCCCGCGCTTCTCGATCTTCCTCGCCATCACCCCGCACGATCTGGTGGATAGCACCGCGTGGATGTGGATGGCGATGAACTATGGTCACGACATTCCTGAACACGATCTGATCGCCTGGCAAGACAGCATCTTTGCGCAGGATGCGCCGATCCTTACCTCCCAGAGACCGGAGTTGCTGCCGCTGGATCTCCAGGCCGAGTTACATCTGAAGAGTGATCGCACTGCCATTGCATATCGCCGCTGGCTGAACCAGCTTGGGCTGACGATTGGCGTGGGGTAGGATTGTCTGGCACGAAGCCTGAATGAGTCTGGGGCTCCTTGCAAGCTCTGTCGGTGCTATTCGCAATGCGATTCACAAAAAATATTCTTTTCGCCGGCGTTTTCGCCTTTTCCACCTTCATTGCGCCGGCCACTGCGAACGCACAAGCCGGCGTCTCGTTCAAATCTGCCGATTGCGAGAACTTTCAGGGCAGCGGGCCTGTGCCAATTACCTACGACGAAAACACTACGTGCGGCTGGCTGACTGTGCCGGCGCAGCACAGCAATCCTGCCGGCGCCACGATTCAACTCGGCGTGGTTGTGTTGGGCGCCAACGGTGATGCGCCAGCAGCCGACCCCCTGGTAATGGCGCAAGGCGGCCCGGGCGGCTCCACCATCAACAGTTACGCCGCGCTCATGCAAAACAGCCCGCTGCGCCGCGATCGCGACATTGTGCTGTTCGACCAGCGCGGCACAGCGCACACCAGGCCGGCGCTGGAATGTGAAGAACTCAATCAACTTACGCTCGACACAGCGGAGCAAAATCTTTCTGATGACGAAAGGGAGCGATTGACGATGCAGGCTGCACAAGCCTGTCGCGATCGCCTGACGAAAGCCGGCGCGGATCTCTCGGCCTTTGACAGCGTGGAAAACGCCGCTGATGTTAACGCCTTGCGCGAGGCGCTGGGCTATGATCGAATCAACTTTTATGGTGTGTCGTATGGCACCTTGCTCGGCCAGCATCTCATGCGCGACTTCCCGCAGGCGCTGCGCAGCGTCATTCTGGATGCTGTTGTGCCGACTGAGGGCAGCTTTGTTGTTGAGAGCGGCCAGAGTGAAAACCGCGCACTCACGCAATTGTTTGGCGCCTGCGAGGCTGACGCAAAGTGCAACGCAGCGTACCCCAATCTGGAGCAGCGTTACTTCGAAGCGGTGGATCGGCTGAATGCGCAGCCAGCGCGCGTGATGATGCAGGATTTGCAGAGCGGCAAACACTACAACACTTTCCTCGATGGCGATGGGCTGCAAAGCTTGGTGTTTCAATCGCTGTATGCCACCGACATGCTGCGCTTTTTGCCGTATGTGATGGCGAAGGCGATTGCCGGCGACCTGCGCCCCATTGGCAACATTGGCAGTCTGTTCGTGTTCGACCGCTCGCTGGCGACCGGCATGTATTTCTCGGTGATGTGCGCCGAAGACAGCGGCCTGCTGAATGAGCCGCTGGATGACGCCGGCGTGCGCCCCGAGGTTGCCAGACGCAATGCGCGAGGTCAGCGCGACTTCGCGCAGTTGTGCAACCTGTGGAACGTGCAGTCGCTGCCTGGCGCGATCAACGAGGCGGTGGAGAGCGATGTGCCTGTGTTGCTGTTAAGCGGCAACTTCGACCCCATCACCCCGCCGGCGAATGCAGAGCGCGTGGCCGCAACGCTGCCACATAGTTTCTCCTTTACCTTCCCCAACACCGGCCACGGCGCGTTGAACAGCGAGAAGTGCGCCGAGCAAATTGCGAATGCATTTTTGAATGACCCATCGCAGCGACCCGACGCGACTTGCATCGATGCCCTGAAGCCGCCGGCCTTCATCGTGCCGTCTGGTGTGTTGCCGGTTGTGTCACTGTTCCGGCTAATCTCACTCAGCGAACAAGCGCGCGCTGAGCTGATTGTGTTTGGTGTCGCGCTGCTGGTGCTGCTTAGCGCATGGTTGGTGCTGCCGATCTCGTGGCTGCTGCGGAAGTGGATGAAGCGCGATGGCGGCACGCTGACGCCATTTGCAAAGGCCATGCCGTGGCTGGTGCTGTTGAACGGCGTTGTGTTGCTGGTCTTCTTTGGCACGATGGCTGCGTTTGCATTTGGCGCGGCCAACGCGAACAATGTGATGTTTTTGTTCGGCGCGCCGGCGACGATGTGGCCGTGGTTTCTGCTGCCGATCATCAGCGTCATGTTGAGCGTGTTGATCGTCATTGGCGTGCTGGCCGGCTGGCGCAGCGGTTGGGGCTGGCTGCGGCGCATCAATCGCGCAATCTATGCCATCGCCGGCGTTGCCTGTCTCGTGGTGCTGGCATCGTGGGGCATGTTGCTCGCACCGCTTTTGGGTAGCATCTTGTAGGGTTTTGCAGTGGGGCTTTTTTCTGATCCTGGTCGTATCCTGTTCACTCCCAGCGTGGAACCCTGCAGCGGCACGATGGAAATTCCATCGCAAAAAGCAGATGGAACTGTTGGCGGCGAGTTGGTACGATGGAGCGCATGATCAACACGATGAACCCGCAAGAGCGTGAAGCGCGTTTGTGGCAGGCGTGTCTGGAGAAGGACAGCGCCTTTGACGGCCAATTCGTGCTGGCCGTGCGCACTACTGGCATCTACTGCCGGCCATCTTGCCCGGCGCGCAAGCCAAAGCGCGAAAATGTCACTTTCTTCGCATTGCCGCATCTTGCGCGGCAGGCCGGCTTCCGCGCATGCAAGCGCTGCCAGCCCGATGCGCAAACAGTGCTCGACCCGCAACTTGCGCTGGTGAACGAAGTGTGCCGGCATATCGAGGCGCGCTATGGCGAGTCGCTCACCTTGCAGATGCTCAGCAATCACTTTCATATCAGCCCGGCGCATTTGCAGCGCGTGTTCAAGGATGTCGCCGGCATCTCGCCGCAGGACTACACCGAGGCGTGCCGCATGCATGAACTGAAGCGGGCATTGCGCAATGGCATGTCGATCAGCGATGCGACGTATGAGGCCGGCTTTGGCAGCAGCAGCCGCGTGTATGAAAAGGCCGCGCCGCAGTTGGGTATGACACCGCGCGATTATCAGCGGGCAGGCAGCGGCCAGCGCATCGCATTCACCATTGCGCCCTGTGCGATGGGGCGGGTGTTGGTGGCAACGACCGAGCGCGGGGTGTGCGCGGTGAAGTTGGGTGACGACGCTGACGAACTTGAAGCGCTGTTGCGCAGTGAATTCAGCGCAGCGGAGATTGTGCGCGATGACGCTGCGCAGCGCGGTTGGATTGAAGCGATCTTGCTGTTTGTCGCCGGCCGTGAGCCGCGCCTCGATTTGCCGCTGGATGTGCGCGCCACTGCCTTTCAAAAGCAGGTCTGGGATGCGCTGCAACACATCCCGTACGGCGAAACGCGCAGCTATGCCGATGTGGCCGCGGCCATCGGCCAACCCAGGGCTGTGCGCGCGGTGGCGCAGGCGTGTGGCGCAAACCCAACTGCGCTGATCGTGCCGTGTCATCGTGTGGTTGCGAAGGACGGTTCGCTCGGTGGCTATCACTGGGGCGTGGAGCGCAAGCGCCGGCTGTTGCAGCAGGAAGCGCAGCGCGCCGGTAAGGCGACGCAACTCGATCTGGCGGATCGTTGAACATCATGCGCCAGACGTCGACGCCATTGACCGAACGCTCGCTGCTTGTTGCGGCACAGGCGCTTGCAGGGCGCGTGCCCCATTTTGGGCGTGTGCTGCGTAAACACGGCGTGCCGCCGCTGTGGGCGCGTGAGCCGGGCTTTGCCACGCTGATCCACATCATTTTGGAGCAGCAGGTGTCGCTGGCGTCGGCGAATGCGGCATTTAACAAACTGCGCGGTGCGCTGGGCGAGGTGACGCCGGCGGCATTCCTCACGCTCGATGACGCGCAGTTAAAGGCGCTCGGCTTCAGCCGACAGAAGACGCGCTATGGCCGTGAACTGGCGAATGCGGTGCTGGCCGGCACGCTTGATCTCGATGCACTGCCTGCGCTGTCTGATGACGATGTTCGATTACAGATGACGGCGGTGAAGGGCATCGGCCAGTGGACGACTGACATTTATTTGTTGATGGCATTGCGCCGGCGGGATGTTTTTCCCAAGGGGGATCTTGCGTTGTTGATCGCAGCGCAGCGGTTGTTTGAATTGCCCTTCCGCCCTGCGCCACTCGCACTTGAGGCGATGGCTGAAATGTGGCGACCGCATCGTGCCACCGCAGCGCGCATCCTGTGGCATTTTTACCTCAGCGAGCGGTAGCGGATTGCGAATTGTGAGCCATGTCGCCCTCTGCTGGCATCTACGATCAGCGATCCTCAATCGAATAGAGCCACCAGCGCTGATGCGCATTGCGGCTGCGTGCCCGACGCTCACAATACAGTCTCATGTGTTGGCCGGTGGTGGTGATCACCTCAAACCAGTGCTTGCGCAGATACTTTTCGTTGCCGGCCCTGTGACCTTCGGGCTGGAATTCGCGGTGCTTCCCCACAACCTCGGCGATCTTGCACTCCTCCCCGCGCCAGCGAAATCGCATGGGTAATGCCGGCTCGCCGGCGGCCATCGCCGTGTTCGCCAGTTCAATCGGCTCGATGGGTTCGCTGATCAATTGCATCGCCATCACATCTCTCCAACGTTGTGATTGGACCAGGTCTTCCCCATGCAGCGCAGTCGCGCTTGCCTTATTGCTTCTTTGGCAGAAAACGCGATAGCACTGTTGCAGAATCTGGCATGAGCGCGCGGCCGCCGATGGGCGCGAACGGCTTGAGCGGTTCCGGCATCCGCTCCGGCAGCGCCAAGATGTTCAAGGTGTTGCCCTCCTGCGCTGCGTTGCCCTCCACTACAGCGAGACCCAACAGGTATCCCTCGCTGTCCTGCGCGCATGAGGTCACCGTGCCGATCACGCGACCGCGCTTATCCAGCACGGGATCGCCGAGCTTCGACACACGCACGCCTTTCTCATTCATGCGAAAGCGCGCGCCTTTGAGGGTGTTCTTCGCGGCCTTCTCGGCATAGGCGGCTTTGCCGATGAAGTCGGCCGGCTTGTTCAATTTCACGAAGTTGTCGAAGCCGACGTGATATGGAGCGAGGTTGAGCGGTCCGCCAAGCTCGTGACCGTAAAGCGGCAGGCCGGCCTCTGTGCGCAGCGAATCACGCGCGGCCAGTCCGCACGGCTTCAAACCCAGATCCTTGCCGGCTTCGAGAATCTTGTTCCACAGGGCGACAGATGCATTGGGGTGCACGAGGATCTCGTAGGCGACGCGCTCGCCGGTGTAGCCGGTGCGTGAGATGAATACATCGTGGCCGGCGAGGCTGGCGCGCGTGATGCCGGCGTAGGGCAGGCTCTGGATTTTGGCTTGCGGGTCGTCGTTTGGGTCGCCGTCAAGCAGTTTTAGCAGGATTTCAAGTGACTTTGGGCCTTGCAACGCCAGGTCGACGCGCATGTCAGCGCCGGCGCTGGGGTCTCTCAAGTCTCTCAAATCGCATGCCGCGTCGCCTGTGTTCTGTGCGCGCAACCAGGCTTGATCCTTGTCATCGTTTGACGCGTTGACGACGACGATGTAGCGCTGCTCCTCGACGCGGTAGATCATGATGTCGTCGATCACGTCGCCGGCGTCATCCAGCATGTACGCGTAGTGTGAGCGCCCCACTGCCAGTTTGCTCACGTCATTCGTGCCGATATGATCGAGGAAAGCGCAGGCAGCCTGTTCCGAGCGTGCTGGAGGGCGCGCGTCCAGCACGCCCATGTGCGATACATCGAACAAGCCGGCGGCCTGCCGCACAGCCAGATGTTCCTCGCGGGCGGAGGTGTACCACACCGGCATCTCCCATCCGCCGAAGGGCACCATGCGCGCGCCAAGTTGTTTGTGCGTCTCGAAGAGGGCAGTGCGTTTGAGTTCGGTCATATTGGTCGCAAGTGTATCGTGCTTCGCACCACCGGCGCCAACTCCTCCCACTCGATGCTCGTCTGCCGGCCATTCTCAAATTCGCGCTCCGTCCAGGCTTGGATGGCCAGCAGATCCGGGTCAGTTTTGGCCATCTCGATGCCCAGGTGCTGTCTGATGAGAAAAACCAGACCTGCGGTGCCGGAGTCTTTGGTCAACGAGACCTCCAGTGGCCGGCCCAGCAGCTTTGGCACATCGAACGGCGCATACATCCACCAGAACTTGTTGAGGCCGTCGGCATGAACGCCGGCGCGCGTGCGGTGCGCATCGCGGCCATATAGCGGGTACTTCGCCGGCACTGGCTCGCCCATCTGCGCATACAACTCGGCCAAATCATTGAGCGCCGTGAAATCAGGCCGGCGCTGCGCAAAGAAGCCCATGCCAATCAAGTGCAGCAGCACAGCTTCCAGTGGCGCATTGCCGGTGCGCTCGCCTTTGCCCAGACACGTGCCGTTGATTGCGCCGCAGCCCTCGCGAACCGCTGCGAGGCAGTTTGCCACGACCAGCCATGTGTCGTTGTGCGGGTGGAATTCCAGATCGGCGGGTTGCAGACCGGCGGCGCGCAAGGCGCGGAAGATGTGCGGGATGCTGCGCGGCAGGGCCACATCGTCATAGGGCAGGCCCAGCCCCATCGTGTCGCACACGCGGAACTTGGGCGCAAGATGCGGCGGATAGGCGCGCGCCATTGTCTGCACTGCGTCGACGAATGCCAGCATGAAGTCCATCGGCGCGCGGGTTGCATCTTCCAAATGCAAGCGAGGCCGGATGCCGGCGTCCAACGCCATGTGCACGGCGCTGAGATAGGTGGCTGCTGCCTGCGCGCGCCCCGCCGGCTTGAATTTGTGGAAGGTGTGATAGTCTGAAATCGACGCCAGCATGCCGGTTTCACGCACACCAAGCGCGCTCACCAGTGCGACATCTTTTGGTGTGGCGCGAATCCAGGTCGTTGGCTCGATTGGCGCGCCGGCCTGGCGCCGCTCCAGACACGCTTGCAGAGCGGTGAGATCGGCATGCCGGTAGACGAAGAACTCTGCCTGGCGAATTGCGCGCGAATCGCTGGTGAAGCGGCATAGCAGATCGTAGATTCTCACGCTCTGTTCTGCTGTCAGTGGCAGGCCGCCCTGTTGTCCATCGCGGTGCGTAGTCTCAGTCGTCCACACGTCTGCTGGCATGCGAGCAGGGTGATCCATCCACGCATAGCGCGGGAAGTCCTCGCGCGGGAAGCTCTGCAGGAAATATTCAGGTGATTCGGGGTCGGCAATTGTGCTCATCCGGCGAGTCTAGGCTGCATGAGATTACATTGTCAATATTGATTTGAAAATCAATATACTTGAGCTATGCACAGCCAGAGAACCCTTTCCGCAAAACAGGCCGCGCAGTTGCTTGATGTGCGTGTGCCGACGCTCTATGCCTATGTCAGCCGCGGGCTGATTCGGTCGGAGGCCGGCAGCGATGACTCGCGTGGCCGGCGCTATCTCACTGAGGACATTGAACAGTTGCGGGCGCGCAAAAAGGCGCGACACAACCCCGCACAGGCGGTGCAGGAAGCGCTGCACTGGGGCGCGCCAGTGCTGGATTCAAAGCTCACGCTGATTTCGAATGGGCGCTTGTTGTATCGTGGACATGACGCCATCGTGATGGCAGGCAGGGCGTCCATTGAGCAGGTCGCTGGCCTGCTGTGGCTGGGTGATATGGCTGCTGGTGATGAGTTGTTTGCTGAGCGCGTTTCGCTTCCATCAGAATGGCGACGCCTGTCAAAGTCGCTGGCCGGCTTAAATGTGGTGCAAAGGATGCAGGCTTTGTTGCCCATCGCCGGCGCTGCGCATGCGGCAGCATACGATCTGCGCGCGGAGCGTGTCGCACAAGCTGGCGCGCGTATTGCAAGGCTGCTTGTTGCGGTTGTCACAGGACGTGATTCAGTGAATGAGCCGGTTGGCACGGCTTTGCAACGCGCCTGGATGCCGGCGCGTCCATCAGTGGCGGCGCTGCTGAATGCCGCGCTGGTGCTGTGCGCCGATCACGAGTTGAACGTATCGGCGTTCACCGTGCGCTGCGTTGCCTCATCTGGCGCAACACCGTATCAGGTAGTCATTGCCGGACTGGCGGCATTGCAGGGCATGCGGCACGGCGGAAACACAGAACATGTGGAATCCTTGTGGCATGCGCTGGATGCGCGCGTCGCCGGCAGCACAAGAGACATCACGACTTTGTTGACAGGGTATTTGAAACGTGGTGAGTCGATCCCAGGTTTTGGGCATGTGCTCTACTCGCAAGGCGATCCGCGTGCAGCAGAATTGATGCGTCTTGCCAGCGCTGCCTTTCCCAGGGCGCTGGCGATTCGGCAATACAATGCGCTCACCAGAGAAGCGGCGCGCCTCATTGGTCAATCGCCAAATATTGATCTCGCCCTCGTTACATTGGCTCGCTTGCTAGATCTGCCTGATGGCGGCGCGCTGACGTTGTTCGCACTTGGCCGAATCATTGGTTGGATCGGTCATGCCATTGAGCAATATCAATCTGGGCAACTGATTCGGCCGCGCGCGCGATATGTGGGTGCGTTGGCGGCGGAAGATTAGCATTCGGGGCTGTCGCCGGCGAGTTCGCCTGTGACAAACCCCGAACGCCAAACTGTTACTTCACGACAACCGGCCCGGGGATGGCGCCGGCAACGTCCGCATCGCTAAAGACAACGTAGCCATCGCTCAGGGCGCGCAGCCATTGCGTCACGTGCGCTGCCTTGTCCGCCGGCACATTCAGCGTATAGCCATTTGCCGTCCGTGTCACGCTTGCCGATGAGACAAACGCGCGGTTGCGACCCAGCACCAATGTCTCCATCCTTGCGCCTTCCACCAGCCCCGACACGTCATCGGCCAGCACCGCTTTCAAGAATTCCGGCGCGTGCTCACCGCTCACTTCGATCTTGGCTTTACCATCAACCGCATGCCAGGTGAACGGATAACCATCGTGCGGCAGGTTGAAATCGCGGCCGGCCCTGGCTGCCAGCGCGTCAACGCGCTTCACGCCCTGCATCAATGCGTCAAAATCCACGCGTGCGGTGTAGGTCACGCTCTTCTTGTTCTGGAGGGTGTAAGGCTTGGCCGTCTTCAGCACCAGCGCGATTGTGTCGGCGATCTCGCGCATGTCGGCTTCCTTCAGGCCGCGCTGTGTGACCCACGCTGTACCGAGGCGCAGCGCGCTTGGTTTACCGGCGTCTTTGTCGCCCGGGATGGTGTTGCGGTTGCACACGATGCCGGCCAGATCGAGGATGCGCGAGGCGACGTTGCCCATCAGCGGCACGCCATTATCCTGGGCAATGGATTTGCAATCGAGCAGCACCATGTGCGTGTTCGTGCCGCCATGCACCACGCGCAGGCCGTTGGCCTTGAAGCCCTCGCCCAGCGCGATGGCATTCCTCGCGATCTGCTGTTGCAATTCCTTGAACTGCGGCGTTTGCGCGATCTTGAACATCGTCGCCATGCCGGCAATCTTGTTGAAATGCGGCCCGCCCTGCATGCCGGGGAACACTGCGCGGTCGATTTTCTTCGCCAGTTCCGCATCGGTCGTGATGATGACTGCGCCGCGCGGTCCCATCATCGTCTTGTGCGTGGTGAATGAGGTGACGTGTGCGATGCCGACAGGGTTGGGGTAGGCGCCGCTGCACGCCATGCCGGCGGTGTGAGCGATGTCGGCCAGCAGCACTGCGCCGACTGAATCCGCGATTTCACGGAACTTGCGGAAATCCGGCGCCCAAGGATACGAAGTGTAGCCGGCGATGATCATCTTTGGCTGCTCTTTTTGCGCCTGCTCGTAGATTTCCTCGTAGTCCAGCAGCTCGGTCTCCTCGCTCACACGGTAATGCACGACGCGCTGGCGGTGGCCGGTGATGTTGACCGGGCTGCCATGCGAGAGGTGGCCGCCGTGCAGCAGGTCGAGCGTCATTACCGTGTCGCCAGGTTGCACCAGCGCTTCGTAGATGGCGGTGTTGGCCACGGCTCCAGACAAGGGTTGCACATTGACGAAGAGTTGATCGGGCGTCATGCCGGGCGGGCAAAAGACTTCTGCGCCGCGCCGTTGCGCCAGCGCCTCCATGATGTTGCAAAACTCAACACCCTTGTAGTAGCGGCGGTCGCCATTGCGGCGATAGAACGCCATCTGGGTGTCATAGTCGAGGATCTCGTCCTCGTCCATGCCGGCCATGCTGGCATGGGGATAGCCCTCGGCATAGATGTTCTGAAAGACCGAGCCTTCGGCCTCGCGGATGGCCGCCGGCACATAGCTCTCGCTTGCGATCATCACCAGCTTGTCCAGTTGCCGGCGATGCTCATGCTCGATCAGTTCTGCCACATCGGGATCGACTTCGGCCAGCCCGCCGCGAATGAGAAAATCAGACATGGAAATCCTCTCGTGATGAATTGAGTCATTGTGCCACTGCGGCATCGAGCCATTCTTCAATCATCCAATGACCCGGTGGCGCAATCACCCAATCTCTCAACTTCACAAAAAAAGAGGCAACGACCCGTACAGTCGATTGCCTCTGCCCAGACGATTCGGCGATGATGCGCTGCGCCTTCATGTGGTCCATTCCACTTGCATCGTCAGTCAGCGCAGCGGCTCGATTGCGAAGATTCTAGCATGGCGTGAGAGCAATCGGCGCAAAAGTGAGATGCCGCCGGCGCCTTGCCCGTTACGCTTTGCAAGGCACGCCGGCAGATTTCATTTGGCCGGTCAATGGGGCGATCACGGGGAGGCTGATCGCACCTCAACAGGGCAGGGCGCAGAAAACGCCCTGCCATTTCAAATTCATGTGCAGGGGACGCCGTCATGCAGCAAAAAATTGGATTCGCATCCATCGTTACGCTCATTGCCATGTTGTTCGTGCTGGCGATGTGGGGCGGCAGCGCGCCGGCAGCCAGCGAAACAACGGCGCGTGACAGCATTGCGGCGCAAGGCAGCCGCGTTGCTGGGCGCTAGCCGGCGCGTTCGATACTGACGTTGGGAACTTCGCGGGGTGCAACTGCGTCTTTGTCCCGGGAGGTGTCTGCAAATGAGAGGGATTGTGATGGCGTTTTTGACCGTGAGTTTGTGGCTGAGCGGTTGTGCTGCGCCGCCGTCGGCCAATCCTGCGCCGCGCACAGCGCTCGGCCAGCCGGTCACGCTGGCGATCGGACAAAGCGTTCGACTGACAGACGCGCCGGTCACCGTTACCTTTGCCGGCGTTGACGAGGACTCGCGCTGCCCAAAGCAGGTGCATTGTGTTTGGTCGGGGCGCGCGGTGTTGCGCTTCAGCGTGCAGGTGGAGGGAGCGCCGGCGCAGGATATAACCCTCAGCACGATCCATTCGCCGGACCCGACCAGCGTGGCGACGGTGGCTGGCTACCGCATCGAGTTGGCCGGCGTGCAGCCTTACCCCGAGATGCCCGACCATCCCATCAGCCCTGCGCAATATCGCGCCACGCTGGTGATCATGCGCGCTTAAAGCCTAGACCAAATGGCTCACGCGCGCTAGCGCGGTATGTGCTAAACAGGGCAATCATCCAAAACCATCCCCCATTCCCATGAGCAGCACTCCGCCTACCCTCACTTCCAGCGAATGCCCCAACTGTGGCGCAACCATCGATTTGAGCAAGATTGCCGATGGCCAGCGGCAAATCGAATGTGAATACTGTGGATCGATGTTGAATTTGCCCAGACGAGAGAAGCTGCGTGAGATTCGAACGCAGACCATCAAAATACAGGTGAGGGAACCTGAGGCGCTGACGCCGGCGAAACCGCAACGGGCGACAGGCGGCGGCCTCGGATGCATCTTCTCGCTGCTTGTGCTGGGCATCGTCGGCGTTGTGCTCTGGCAAACCAGTGTGTTTGGGCTGCTGGAAATTGATGTAAACAACAGCGGCCTGCCCAATCTGCCGAAGATCGTCGCCGGCGCGCGTGTGTTCGGCTCGCCATTCCCGCTGCCGCGCGTGGACGACGGCAGCCAGGAAGTGGCCTATCTCACGCTGGCTGAAAAGGCTACCAACGTGGTCAGCGTGGACATGACGAAGCAGGTCGAGAAATGGCGCAGCCGTGATTTCTCTGATCGCTTCACTGACATCAC
>JBDHWI010000002.1:0-67786 GCA_039810125.1 Thermoflexales bacterium
GAATGGGCCCAGCTGGATTCGAACCAGCGACCAATCGGTTATGAGCCGACTGCTCTAACCGCTGAGCTATAGGCCCTGGCCTTGCCACCTCTCATTTTCTTCGGCATGGCAAACCGTCGCGCATGATACCAAACCGCCGGCGTCACATGCGAGACGGCCCCTCATGCGAATCTGCCGGCAAGTCAGACTCACAAACTATCCGCCCAACCCGTCTTTGATCGACTGCGCAACGTTACGCGGCACGATCTGCGCCAACTCATCAACACTGGCAGCGCGGATGCCCTCAAGCGAACCGAATTTCATCAACAGCTTCTTGCGGCGGGTTGGCCCAACGCCGGCGAGCGCATCCAACCGCGACGCCATGCCGATCTTCTCGCGCTGCTTGCGGTGGCTGGTGATGCCGTAGCGATGCGCCTCGTCGCGGATGCGCTGCACAAGGTAAAAACTTTGCGCAGTGCGCGGCAACATGATCGGGTCGCCACGGCCCGGCGCAAAAATTTCCTCGCGCTGCTTCGCCAGCGACACCACCGGCACGATGTGGCTCAAATCGAATTCCTTCAGTACTTCCACCGCCACGCCAAGTTGACCCTTGCCGCCGTCGATGAGGACGAGATCGGGCAACAGCGCCCAGGTCTGGTCGTCTTTCTTGTTGCCAGGCGACGGAGATGGGGCTTCGGACTTCGAGTCGTCTGCCCCTCGATCCTTGGCGCCGGCCTGCGCGTCTTTCCAGCGTTGAAACCGCCGGCGCAATGTCTGCCGCATGGATTCAAAGTCATTCGGTCCTTGTATGTCGCGAATGTTGAAGCGGCGGTAGTCGCTCTTCTTTGGCGTGCCATGCACAAAGACAACCATGCTGCCAATGATGGCCGTGCCTTGCGTGTTGCTGATGTCATAGCACTCGATGCGCGTGGGCAGGCGCGGCAACAGCAGATAGTCCTGCAGCTCCTTCAGCACGGCCTCCTGGCGCACGCTGTCCTCCTTCCACTGCGCCTTCAGCGTTGCCAGCGTCTCCTGCGCGTTCTGCTGCGCCAGTTGGACGAGGCCGGTGTCGTTGTTCTCTCCCGAGTCTGCAGAAGCGTGAGGCACGCGCAGTTGCACATTGCTGCCGCGCTTGCCCTTCAGCCAGTTCTCGATGATGTTGGCCTCTTCGATCTGCGCCGGCAACAGCACCTCCGGCGGCACATACGCCGCCTCATCGTAGAAGCGCTGCAGAAACGCGTCCAACACCTGCTGATCGTCCTCGCCCTCCGCGCCCTCCAGCACGAAATATTCCTGCCCCAGCAACTTGCCGCCGCGAATGAACAACACTTCCACGCACGTCTCACCCTCGTCGCGGGCAAAAGCGATCACATCCTGGTCGACGCCGGCGCTGCTGACGATGCGCTGCTTCTCCACCACATGCTCCAGCGCCCGCAATTGGTCGCGGAACTCGGCGGCGCGCTCGAATTGAAAGGCGCCGGCGGCGCGCTCCATGCGCTGCTTCACGTCGGCTATCACCTGCTCGCTCTTGCCCTCCAGAAAATCGCACAGGCGCTGCATGTTGGCGCGGTAGTCGGCGCGATTGATGGCGCCGATACACGGCCCGCTACACAGCTTGATGTCGTAGTACATGCAGGCGCGGCTGTCGTGACCGGTGATGACGCGGTCGCAGTTCAAAAATGGGAACATCTTGCGCAGCGCGTCGCGCGTGGCATACACGGCCTTGGCGTTGGAATACGGCCCATAGTAGCGCGCGCCATCGCGCTCGATCCGGCGCGTCACCATCACCGTCGGAAAGTCATCCTGCCAGGTGACCTTGAGATAGGGATAGCGCTTGTCGTCCTTGAGGCGGATGTTGTAGCGCGGGCGGTGCTGCTTGATCAGCTCAGCCTCTTGAATGAGTGCCTCCAACTCGCTGCCGCGCACCACAAAGTCAATGCGCGCGATCTCCTTCACCAGCCGGCCCGTTTTGGGAGCGGCCACCCATGTGTTCGGATTGAAGTACGAGCGCACGCGGTTGCGCAGGTTCACCGCCTTGCCCACGTAGATCACTTCGTCGTTTTTATCGAAGTAGATGTAGCAGCCGGGCAGCGCCGGCAGGTTGCGCACGGTCGCTTCGAGATGCTCTGGCACGGACATATGTTCTAGTATAGCCGCGCGGGACACTACAATGTCGATCACCTTGCATTTCACAGGTGACGAACGTGTTCAAACGCGCTGCGGCAATTGCGCTGCTTTCCCTCGCCAGCTTCACCGTCATCACCCCACCCAGCCTTGCGCAGGACAAAACACCGATGAAGATCATGGCGCATTACATGCCGTGGTACCAAGCCGCGCCATTCCATTCAAGCTATGGCTGGCATTGGACGATGAACGTCTTCAACCCGTATCAAATCGAGAATGGCCGGCAGGACATCGCCTCGCACTATCAGCCGTTGATCGGCGCATACGACTCTGGCGATCCACATGTGCTGGAATACCACGCGCTGCTGATGCGGCTGGCCGGCATCGACGGGGTGATCTTCGACTGGTATGGCCGGCAGCCGCAATACGACTACGCCGCCATTCACAAGAACACGCAGGCGTTCGTCGATATGGCGGCGCAGACGCAATTGCAATTCGCCATCTGCTACGAAGATCAGACCTTGCCGATTCTGGTGGATCGGGGCCGCATCAAGGCCGATGAAAGGGTAAGCGAGGCGCGCCGCGAATTGGAATGGCTGCACGCCAACTGGTTCACCGCGACCCATTACCTCAAGCTGGAAGGCCGACCAGTGCTGTTGTCTTTTGGGCAAAGTGGACTGCGCGATGGCGAGTGGTCGCAGGTGCTGAAGCATGCGCCGAGCAACCCGATGTACTTCAGCGAGCACATGCGCCGGACGGCTGCAGAGGGCGCCTTCGATTGGCCGATCCCCCAGATCGGCTTGTCTGCACAAGACACATTCTTCAAGGCCGCCGTCGCCTGGCCGGCCGCCATCCCGGTCGCCTTTCCGCGCTTCCACGACATCTATGCCGAAGCCAACGTCAACGCCGGCTATGGCGTGATCGACGACAACGACGGCAAAACATTTCGTGATACGCTGACGCGCGCGCTGAAGAGCAAATGGCCGATCGTGCAGATCGCCACGTGGAACGATTGGGGCGAAGGCACCATCATCGAACCTTCGGTCGAGTTCGGCTATCGCGATCTGGAAGTAATTCAGGCGCTGCGCCGGCAGTGGGTCGAGCCGGCATTCAAGCCAAACGCCGGCGATCTACGGCTCCCATTGCGGCTGTACAAGCTGCGCCTCGCAGCGAAGGCCAAGCCGGCGCTGACACGCGAGCTCGATGCGATTGCGCAGCAACTGGCGCAGTTGCAAACGCAATCCGCGCGCGCCGGCATCGAACGCATCGAGAGGCAGTTGCTGCCACAATAGGCCTCTCACAGGAGCAACATGCCAACAGCAAAGAGTGGACAGTCCCCTTTCGTCTTCAGTTCTTGCAACGATCTACGCCGCGTGCCGCAAGCTGCGCTGCCCTTCGAAGCGCAACTGCACGGCAGCTTTGCCGTCGACAAGCGCGCCGGCTTCGGCCAGGTGTATTACGGCATGCCCGGCCTCGGCCTCTTGCGCGCCAGCGCCGATCTCACAGCGCAAGACCTCATCAGCCTGCCGCCAGAGCTAACGCCGGTAAATTTCCACAGCACCAAGATCGGGGAATTTGAGGGCAA
Organism: Thermoflexales bacterium; assembly: GCA_039810125.1. Classification (GTDB taxonomy): domain Bacteria; phylum Chloroflexota; class Anaerolineae; order J036; family Brachytrichaceae; genus JBDHWI01. The sequence continues at coordinate 3,689 of JBDHWI010000002.1, forward strand.
GACGCGCCTGTTCCTCGCCGCCGAGGGCAAAGGGCTGGTCGCGGTGGTCACGCTGGAGGGCGACGTGGAGTTCATGCTGTCGAAGCCTGAATTCGAAGCGTACCAACGCGGCGCAAAATATCTGCCGACCGACACGGCGCTGGCCGGCGACACGCTTTTCATCGCCGACGGTTACGGCTCAAACTACGTCAGTCAGGCCAGCGTGACCACACAAAAGTGGCTGAACATTTTCGGCGGCCACTCCGACGCCGATCACCATCATGGCTTCGGCACCGCGCATGGCATCAGCATTGCGCCATCGCGCGATCACCTCGTCATCGCCGACCGCGCCAACTCACGGCTGGAGCATTACAGTTTCGCCGGTGAGTATCGGGCCACGCACGGTCTGCCTGCCGGCTCACGCCCATGCGGCATCGACTTCACGCAAATGGCCGGCAAACACTACGCGGTAGTCGGCAGCCTCGACGACCCGCAACCGGGCCGGCCAGCACCGATCTATATCCTCGACGGCGACACCTTCGACGTGCTTTCCACCATTCGCCCAAAGGAAGACCTGGGTCTGGAAAAGGTCGACCACCTGCACAACGTGGTGTGGCACCACTACGCCGGCCGCACCTTTTTGGTGTGTCAAAGCTGGAACCCGGGCTTCTTCTTCGTCCTTGAACATCTGACGTAGCGTTTTGGCGCAAAACACAGAGCTTGTTGTTCTGCGCTACATTCCTTCAACATGGAACCGATCAACCTGGCAACCTTGAAATCGATGACGGTCGGCATTCAGCCGATCACGGTGGATGAGCGGCTGGCGCGGCTGGAGAAGGCGCGCCGGCTGATGCGCGAACATGGCCTCGATGCGCTGTATCTCGATGTCGGCAAGAGCATGGTGTATTTCACCGGCGTCAATCATTGGCCGAGCGAGCGCATGATCGCAGCCATCGTGCCGGCGAGTGGCGGCATCATCTATGTCTGCCCCGCGTTCGAGGAGATGCGCTTCCGTGAGATGCTGACGATTGACGGCGAGGTGCGCGTGTGGGAAGAGCACGAAAGCCCCTACGAAGTGGTCGCCGGCGCGTTCAAAGATCACGGCGTGCGCGGCACAGTCGGCATGGAAGAGCAGGTGCGCTTCTTTTTGTTCGATGGCGTGCGCAAAGCCGCGCCGCACCTGCAATACACCAGCGGCGATGCGGTGACGGTGGGCTGCAGGGCGCACAAGTCGCCGGCGGAGATCGCGCTGATGCAGCGCGCCAACGAGGCGACGGTCGCAGTCTACAAATATTGCATCTCGCACCTGCGCGAAGGCATGTCGCAGGCCGAATTTGCTGCCAACGGCGCAGCGGCTTATCAGGCTGTTGGGGTAAGAGGCGGCATCGGCGCGCAGTTCGGCAAGGCATCGGCCTTCCCGCATGGCAGCCGCGAAGAGACGCCGCTGCGTGAAGGCGATGTGGTGCTGATGGATTCCGTCGGCGAGATCGAAGGCTACCACTCCGACATCAGCCGCGTGGTGGTGTTTGGTCAGGCATCACAGCGCCAGCGCGACATCTGGAACTTGGAAAAAGAGGCTCAGGCAGCAGCATTTGGCGCGGCGCAAATTGGCGCGCCGTGCGAGGCAGTCGATGCAGCGGCACGCAAGGTGATCACCGATGCCGGCTTCGGGCCAGACTACAAGGTGCCTGGCCTCCCGCATCGCACCGGGCATGGCATCGGCCTCGAAGTTCACGAGTGGTATCACCTCGTGCGCGGCAACAAGACGCCGCTCGCGCCAGGCATGTGCTTCACTGACGAGCCGATGATCGCAATCTATGGCGAATTTGGCGTGCGGTTGGAGGATTGCTTCTACATGACCGAAGCCGGCCCACGCTTCTTCACCCAGCCCAGCCCGTCGATCGAGCAGCCATTTGCGTGATGCAGAAACACCCGCGTGCAAATCCAATCTACAGTCTGATCTGAAGGAAACAAACCCATGAAAATCATCGATCTGCGCTGCGCAGTGATCGGCGACAACCCGGTGGTGCGCATTCTCACAGACGAAGGTGTCGATGGCTACGGCCAGGCCGAGAACAGCAAGTCCTATCTCAAGCCGCACGTGCTGTTCTACAAGAAATACATCCTCGGTGAAGACCCAACCAACGTGGAGCGCGTGATGTTGCGCATTCGCCGGCTGGGTTCGTTCAAGCCATGGGGCGCGGCAGTCAGCGCAATTGAGATGGCGCTGTGGGACATCGCCGGCAAGGCCGCCGGCGTGCCAGTCTACAAGCTCATCGGCGGCAAGGTGCGCGACCAGGTGCGCGTATACAACGGCGGCGTGCGCTTCCACATGGGCGGCTCCAAGCCTGAGCATTACGCCAAGGTCATGCAGCAGATGAAGGATGCGCCGGAGGGCTTCAGTATCATCAAGCAAGGCATCGCCTTCCATAGTCCCATGCCATTTGAAGTGGACAACTTCATGGTCGGCTCCCAGCAATCCGGCCCGCCCCACCCCAACCGTGGCCTGCTCACCGAGCAAGGCATGAAGCACATCATCGCCTGCGTCGAAGCGATGAAGGCTGTGACCGGCGACAGCGTCGGCCTCGCGCTCGACTGCGGGCCAGGCTTCACCGTGCCAGACGCGATCCGGCTGGCGAAGGCGCTGGAGCCATACCACCTGATGTGGATGGAAGACATGCTCACTGGCGACTACACACCCTATGTGATGGCCGACCTCTACCGCGAGGTGACGCGCGCCACCAGCACACCCATCCATACCGGCGAGCAGATTTATCTGCGCCAGAACTTCCGCGAGCTGATCGAGACAAATGCGGTGAACATCATCGGCCCCGACCCAGCCGACATTGGCGGTCTGGCTGAGTTGAAATGGGTGGCGGAATATGCCGACTTGCACGGCATCCTGATGGCGCCGCACGGCACGATCGATGGCGTGATCGGGCTGGCAGCGCTGGTGCATGCCAGCGCCGCCATGCCGCACAACTACATCGCATTCGAGTATCCGGTCGCCAGCCCGAAGTGGTGGTATGAGATCGTCGATGGTCTGCCAAACCCAATCGTGAAGCACAGCATGATCGACGTGGACGCATTCAGCCGGCCCGGCCTCGGCGTCACATTCAATGTCGATAAAGCAGTGGCCTTTCTCAAGGATGAAGACAAGGGCTTCTTCGACGGGTAGCTGGCGAGCGCGAACATGCGCCTTGCGGGCATGCTCACCCGGGGTTTGCACCCACTCCAGCATCATCCGATATCATCCGACGCCATGACCTTCGTGAAGATCTGCGGCATCACGAATATCGACGACGCGCTGTGCGCAGTCGACGCCGGCGCCGACCTGCTCGGCTTCATCTTCTACCCGCCCAGCCCGCGCAGCGTGCACCTGGAAGCAGCGAGGAAAATTGTGGCAGAGGTGAAACGGCATGCGCCATCCGTCACATGCATCGGCGTGTTCGTGAAGGAGACGCCGGCACACATGCTGCGCGTGCTGGATGAAGCCGGCCTGGATGCGGCGCAACTGCACGGCAACGATCCCGCCGATTTGGTTGCGCTGGGCCGCCAGGCCTATCTTGCCGTGAAAGAGTGGGAGCCGGGACTGGGAAATGGGCGGCAACATCCGCAATTCACCACCCACAATCTCCCAGATTTGCTGCTCGACGCCAATCACCCGATGCTGTGGGGCGGCAGCGGCGAGCGCGCCGATGCATCGCTGGCAGCGCAGATTGCGAAGCAACAGCGTTTGCTGCTCGCCGGCGGCCTGACGCCCGATAACGTGGCCGACGCCATCCGCACAGTGCAGCCATGGGGCGTGGATGTGGCGAGCGGCACCGAGGCGTCTCCGGGTAAAAAAGACCCCGCCAAGGTGCGTGCCTTTGTCGCACACGCGAAACGCAGCCTTTGACGCAAACACAAATATCGCATAACGTCTGCCCACCATGACCGATCGCATAAAAGGCAAGATCATCATCGTCACCGGCGCAGCGCAGGGCATCGGCTATGGCATCGCCGAGATGGCAGCGCGGGAAGGCGCAACGGTCATCATCGGCGATGTCAATGAAGCGAAGGGCATCATGGCAGCGCAACGCCTGAGCGCCGCCGGCTACTCCGTCATCTTCCAGCAGTGTGATGTGGAGAGCGAAGACGATTGCAAGGCGCTGATCGACGCGGCAGTGCGGCGCTTTGGCCGGCTGGATGGCCTCGTCAACAACGCCGGCTACTACCCGCGCGCGACACTGGAACAAACCACGACCGAGTTCTGGGAGAAGACCATGCGCGTGAATGCGCGCGGCCCGTTCTACTGCTGCAAGCATGCGGTGCCGGCTATGCGTGCTGCCGGCGGCGGCAGCATCGTCAACGTCGGCTCCGGCAACGGCATCCAGGCCATCGAAGCCCTGTTTGCCTATGGCGCTGCAAAGGGCGCGCTGCTGAACATGACGCGCACGCTGGCGGCAGCGCACGCCCGCGATCGCATCCGCGTCAATTACCTCATTCCGGGTTGGGTGCTGAGCGAGGGCGAGATTGCATTGCACGCCAGCCTCGGCACAAGCGAAGCGGAATTGCGCGAGCGCGGCAAACACACGCCGCTGGGCCGGCAACAAACGCCGCAGGATGCCGCCTACGGCGCGCTATACCTGCTCTCCGATGAATCGCTGCAAGTGACCGGCACTGTCTTTCAGATCGACGCCGGCTGGTCATCACTGCGCTTTCCGAGCGACTTGTGAACTTCGAGATGCAGAGCATGCTGGATTCCAAGGCGTGAAAAGCAAAATCTGGCCGCGCCTCTACACTCTTCGCAGGAGCAATCACCGTGAGACCCAACACCCTGCAAGCACTTTGGAAGGACGGCAAGACGGTCGTGAATGGCTGGTGCGCCATTCCCAGTTCGTGGAGCGCGGAAGTGATGGCGAACGCCGGCTGGGACAGTCTGACGCTCGATCTGCAACATGGCCTGCTCGACTACACGACGGCGGTGCCGATGCTGCAAGCCATCAGCACGACTGAGGTGATCCCTCTGGCGCGCGTGCCGTGGAACGAGCCGGGCATCATCATGAAAATGCTCGACGCCGGCGCCTACGGCATCATCTGCCCCATGATCAACACGAAGGAAGAGTGCGAGCGATTCGTCGGCGCATGCCGCTACGCGCCGCGCGGCTATCGCAGCAGCGGCCCCACCCGCGCCAGCGTCTACGCGCGCGAGAGTGATTACCAGTCCCACGCCAACGACACCATTCTGGCCTTTGCGATGATCGAGACTGCCGAAGCCGTGCAAAATGTCGAGGAGATCGTCAGCGTGTCGGGGTTGAGCGGCGTGTATGTCGGGCCAGGGGACCTCAGCCTGTCGATGGGCGACAAACCCCACCCTGACTTGCGCGAGCCGAAGTATGTCTCGGTTCTCGATCGCATCGCCGCTGCCTGTGAAAAGAATGGCCTGGTCGCCGGCATCCACTGCAACTCGGTCGAGTATGCGCAATTCATCTCGGGTCGCGGCTATAAATTCACCACCCTGCGCAGCGACGGCGCGATCCTGGCAACGGCCGCCAGCCAGATGGTGAAGGCGATGCGTGGTTCAGCAGAGTCAAGCGCCGGCGATGTGAAGCTTTACTGACGCAATGCACGCGGAGTGTTGCGGCCTTCACGCAGTGGCACGTGCTCAATCTCCAGTTGCCAATGGCTGATCTCCAAAATTCCCTGATCCCATGACTTTCAAGCTCTGGTTCGACGAAATCATTCTCCCCTCTTGCGTGCCGCTGCTGGATGGTTGCGCAGTGGCGCTGGGGCCGAGCGCCGAACTCGCCGGCATCGACGAGGCGGACGCTTTCATCTGCTCGGGCGATGTGATCTATGACGGCGCGCGCATGGACAAAGCGCCGAAGCTCAAGGTTGTCGCGCGGCTCGGCGCAGGCTACGACAACATCGATGTGCCGGCAGCCACCGCGCGCAACATCGTCGTGCTGTATGCACCGCAAGCACCGACGGTCAGCACCGCCGAACATGCCATCACGTTGATGATGGCAACGGCCAAGCGCCTGAATGTAGTCGAAAATGCCTTGCGCGCGCGCAACTGGCGCGGCTATCTGCGTCGCAATCTCAAGGGTTTGGAACTCGACGGCTGCACGCTTGGCCTGGTTGGCATGGGGCGCATCGGCAGCCGCGTGGCGAAGGTGGGCCAGGCGCTGGGCATGCGCGTGATCGTGCATGATCCCTTCCTCTCGCAAGCGCGCGCAACAGAAGCAGGCGTGTCGCTCATGCCCGCGCTCGACGCGCTGCTGCAGCAGGCAGATGTCGTGTCATTGCACCTGCCGGCCACTCCCCAGACGCGCAACCTGATGAATGCCGAACGCTTCGCGCAGATGAAGGCCGGCGCGATTTTGATCAACACTGCGCGCGGCGCACTGGTCGATGAGGAAGCATTGGTCGATGCGCTGAAGAGCGGGCGGCTCGCCGGCGCTGGCCTCGACGTCTTCCAGCAAGAGCCAATCCCCGACGATCACCCATTGCTGCAATTCGAGAACGTTGTGCTGTCACCGCACATCGCCAGCCGCACCGGCGCGGGACATCACCGCATCTGGGAGACGACCATCGTGCAGGCATTGCAGGCCTTGCGCGGCGAAAGACCGCCTTTCCTGCTCAACCCTGAAATCTGGGAGACGCGCCGGCGGTGATGCTCAAGACGCATTTGGTGGCGCGGTGAGCGGGGGCGATTGCGCCGGCAATTGGCCTGTGAAGAAGCCGGCGGCCAGCCGCGCAATATCGGTGATGATCTGCGACGTGTCTGCCCATTCCAGCACACTTTGGCTGTGCAGCAGCACCGACACCACATAGCTGTGATCGCCGGCTTGCACCAGCGCCGACGCGCCATGATTGTTGGGATCCCAATTCATGCGCTGCGCCACCTGGGCGTTGCCACTGCCGCCTGCAATCAACCCGTTGAACGGCGATGACGCCACCGCATCCAGCACTGCCTTGCAGGCATCTGCGGTGAAGGGCTGCTCGTCGAACGCCAGCAGCATTGGCCCCTCGCCCCGACTGCACTGCCACAGCATCTCCAGCAGCACGCCGGCGTCGGCCACAGTCGATTGCGCGTTGGGGTCGGGTGAGGCGTCGATGTCGCCACGCGCATTCGCCGGCGTCACGATGTTCGGTGGGCGCGCACTGCTGAAAAACGGCTGTGCGAGGAAAGTATTGCGCAACCCGAGCCGGCCCAGCATCGCATTCACTGCATCCACGCCGCGCTGCGCATCGCCATCACCCAGCCGCTGCAACACCGGGTTGATGGCAGCCATGTCGCCGGCGCCGGCAATGGCTTTCAGTGCGGCTGCATCTGCCGCACCCATGCGCGCGCCCTCAGTCGCCACAGCCAGTTTCGCCCAGCCGGCGCCGCTGAAGGCTACATCGCCATTGATCGCCAACTCCTCGCCGGTTTGCAAATCCTTGATGAAAACACCGGCGATGTTGCCGGCCACGCTGGTGAACGGCTGGAGTCGCTCGATGATCTGCGGCTCCAGCGACTTCACGCTGGCTGCGCCGAGCGGGATCGCATCGACCGGCAGATCGACCGTGCGCGAGACGCTCGAAGTCAGCGCCTGCACGATCAGTGACGTCGCTTCATCACGGTTGAGAAGTTGCCCGTCGCCGCCGGCGGCCACCTCGTCACTGGCCAGGCTGGGCTGCGGCGGGCTTGGCTCGTGGTCAATGCGCTGCGCGATCGCATCCAGTTGCGCTTGCAGCTTCACCTCTGAGTAAAGGTATGGCAGAGGCAGATCGGTGCGGCGGATGTGCTGGCGCAGCATGAACGCCGGCAGCCTGCCAATGCCCTGTTGCGCGTCGATCATCTCCTGCAACTGCAATTCGGCCACCACGCGGTTGAGGCGGAAATCGACCGTTGTGGGATCGAGCGACTCCTCCTGCGAAAGAAAACGCAGCATAACCGGCGCTTGCAGGGCGCTCACTGTTTTGCTGATGGCGTCATCGGGGGTCAAACCACTCACATCCACGTCGCCCAGGCGCGTCTCTGGCGGCAGCACGCCACGCGTGGCAACGAACGAAATCACATTGGCGACGATGAACACGATGAGTCCCAGCGCAGCAATAACCGCAGCGTTTTCGAGCAATGCGCGCATTGATGGGCGAAGTTTCATGGTGTCTGATGGATGTTGACGCTGCGATGGTGAGGGCGTGGCGGCCGATGGGATTTTAGCGCAAGGTATACTCGCCACCCACAAGATAGATCCCCTCAAAAATGGAGCAAGAAATGACAGTGCAGGAAACATTGCAAGGCATGGTCGCCGACTTCAACCCCGATACCGCAAAAGGCGTCAATGCATTGATTCAACTGAACGCCTCTGGCGAAGGCGGTGGCAACTACAACATGCGCATTGCGAATGGCGCGCTCAATATGCAGGAAGGCGTGGCTGAATCCCCCAGCGTCACGATCAACGTTGCTGCGAAGGATTGGGTGGACATCATCAATGGCAAGCTCGACCCAACGAAGGCGTTCATGACCGGCAAGCTCAGCATCGCCGGCGACCTTGGCTTGATGATGCGCTTCCAGCGCATGTTCATGTCCAACTAGGCGCGCCCGGTGATCACACGACATTCAAACGAAGGGGTGAAAATATGATTTCACCCCTTCATCTTGTCGCCTCTCTCGCCCAGTCACCTGCGCGCGGCTTTACGGGAAGAGTTGCCCCAGCAACTCCGGCGCATGCCGGCGCACGATGTCGCTGCTGAGCGCGTTGGCCCGCACGATGTCGCGCATCAGCGCCCCGCTTGGCCTCAGCGTGCGCACCTGCGTCTCCACATCCAGCGCATACAGGCCGAACCGCATCCGCCAGCCCTCGCCCCATTCAAAGTTATCGACGAAGGTCCAGTGATAGTAGCCGCGCACGTCGAGGCAGAATTGCACGGCCTGCCACAAGGCGCGGATATGGCGCACCAGAAAGGCCGGCCGCTGATCATCGTCGGCGTCAGGCAAACCATTTTCGGTGATGTAGATCGGCAGCTTGAAGCGCGCAAGCCGGCGCAGCAAGTGCAGCATCCCTTCAGGATAAATCTCGCCGAACTCGTAGTCACTCATGATCGCGCCTGGGGTGTTTACAAGCGTGCCAAACATGGTCGCACCCTGCGTGCGGTCAAAGGCGGCCCGTTGGCGGGTGTAGTAATTCAGGCCGATCCAGTCAAGCGTTCGGCGCAGCCGGCGCGCGCTCACTGGCGCGCCACGCATCAACATCCAGTGCCACCGCCCGCGAATCAGCGCATCCAACAGGCTCTCGTTGAAGATGGCGTCCTGCAGATTTGCAACGATCGCATCCAACGGATTGCGAGGGTTCAACCCTTGAAACACGCGCATGTGGTGCGCAATGCCGACGCGCGCAAGCGGCTGCGCGCGATGCAGTGCCTCGTAGGCCACTGCATGCGCCACAAGCATGTTGCGCACGACGGTGATGGTGCGGGCCATGTTGCTTTCCCCGGGCGGCATGCGACCGCCAGAGAGATAGCACATCACAGCAAAGACATTTGGCTCGTTGATTGGGCACCACAAGTCGCAGAGGTCGCCAAGCGCCTTCACCACCGTTTCGGTGTAGCGCTCGAACAGCGGACCGATCACTTCGGTGTGTTCCCAGGCGCGCTTCTCATCCAGCCAGATGGGGTTGGTGAAGTGATGCAACGTGACCATCGGCTCGATGCCGCGCCGGCGCAATCCCAACAGCATCGCACGGTAGCGATCCAGCGCGCCCTGGTCGAAATATCCTTCACGCGGCTCAATGCGACTCCACTCCAGTGAGAGTCGATGCGCATTCAGACCCATGTCAACCATGCGATCGAAATCTGCTTCGGCGTTGCTCCACCAATCGCATGCTCGCCCCGAGGTGTAACCGTCTATGATGCGGCCGGGTGTTTGTTCCCACTGCCACCACTGGTTGTTGGTGTTGTTGCCCTCCACCTGGTGCGAAGAGGATGCCGTGCCCCACTTGAAGTCTCTGGGGAAATAATGTATCGCGTCGCTCATCTACGCTGCCAATCCCGTCGTCTTGCGAATCTTGCGCGCCTGTCGAAAGAGCCACCAGCGCGCCGGCGACAGCACGCTCACCCATGCGCCAATGTGTCGCACCACCTGCCCGCCGAAGCCGCGCTTGAAGCGATACACGCCCCACAGGCCGTCACTCCGCGATTCAAAATTTGCCTCCAGTGTGGCCTCATCTTCGTCTGGCACGCCCCACAGGTCATACGTCTTGCAGCCGCGCGCGCGGGCCCACAGCATGGCTTCCCATTGCAACAGATACGCCGGCATCAACTCGCGCTTCTGGTTCGCGCTTGCGCCATACAGGTAAATCGCGCGCTCGCCCACCGCAGTCACAATCAGCGCAGCTAGCGGCACACCCTCATGCTCGGCAATCAGCAACCGCGCCGGCGCGTGCTCGCCCAGCGTGAACAGTTGCATGAAATCTTTGTAATACGCCAGCGGGTGAATCGAAAATGTGTCGCGCTCGGCGGTGGTCTGCATCATGCCGTAGAACAACTCGGCGTCTTCGGGGGCGCCGGCGCGCACCGTCACGCCCTTGCGTCGCGCGAGGCCAATGTTGTAGCGCGTCTTCTGTTTCATGGCGGCGAGGATGTCCACCTCTTCGTCCACGTCGAGGTTGACCCAAATGGTTCGTCGCGGCTGCACGCCGAAGTCCACGTATTGCAGGCCAAGCCTGGCGAGCAGGGCGCGGTCGGTGGCAGTGTCGAGCAGATCCGGCTCGATGACGAGGGCGAAGGCGCCGGCATTGCGCGCCAGACGGCCGGCGGCTTGCGCCGCAAGCATCGCATACTCCTCGTTGTCCCAATTCACCACCGGCCCGCGCGGCACATACGCGATGTTGCCGAGACCGTACGGCAGGGTGCGAATCAGGGTGAGTACCACACCGATGGGCTTGCCTTGCTGCGCAAAGACGCTCGCATGCATCGGCTTCCAGCCGTGCATGGCCTTCAGCCGGCCCCAGTTCAGCGTTTGCAGCACATGACCGTGCGGATGATGAGATACGAAGTGATCCCATTCGCCCTCGCTGATCTCCCGCATTTTCGGCCGTGGCGAAATCTGGCGTGATCGCATGACGCTGTAATTGTAAAGGGCGAAGCAGGTTGCCATGCTTCGCCCTTTGTGAGCATATCGGGGAACAGGGATTTGAACCCTGGACCTCTGCGACCCGAACGCAGCGCGCTACCAGTCTGCGCTATTCCCCGATGCGGCGTTTATTCTACCATCAGCAGATTAAAACAGGATTGAACAAAAACGCTCAATCGATCCTTACAAACGCCGGCTTGCGTCGCTCGAAGACGGCAATGCGGGTGAAGCCGGCATCCTTCGCCATTGCCATCGCGCGGTCGATATCCGCGCCGACGTCTTTCGGCGCGTGTGAATCCGAGCCAAGCGTGAGAATCTCACCGCCCATCTCGCGATACCACTTCACGACGACCGCCGGCGGGTTCGGGTTGACCAGCCCCTTGCGCCACGGGCTGGTGTTGATCTCGATGCCCCTGCCGCGCGCGATCACGTTGCGCAGCACCTCACGGATGATGTCTTCATAGGCTGTGATGTCATAGGCGCCGGCGTGAATGTGCCGGTTGTAGCGTGCTGGATAGTCGATGTGCGAGAGGATGTCGAAGTCACCATCTTGCGCCAGGGAGATCATCTGCGTGAAGTAATTGCGGAACGACTGCCGCCAGTCGCCGGCATAGGTCATGAAGCTTTCGTCGAAGGTGTTGATGCCGGGTTGAATCCAGTGCAACGAACCCAGCACAAAATCCCAATCGTGCTTGCGCAGCACGGCGCCGGCGGCCTCAGCATATTCATGCGGCTCGCTCACCTCAATGGCCGCGCGAATGACAAGCTGGCCATCGTATCGCTCGCGACAACGCGCAACCTCCTCCAGATAGGCGTCGTGCTTGAAGAAGAACGACGTCATGTCGCCTGAGTTGTAGTCCTCGTGCTCGGTGAAGGCAATCTGTTGCACGCCCTTGCGGATGGCGGCTTCACATTGCGCAGTCATCGGCGCATCAGAGTCGGCAGAAAAGTTTGTATGGCAGTGGTAATCGACAAGCATTGTGATCAGGCCGGCCAAGTGAGCCGGTCAATCAGCTCCCCAGACGGAATTTGCATCACGTGACTATACTAGCTATGGGCGACGTACAATCGATTTGAAATCTCGCACCAAGCAAAGAGGAACCCGATCCCATGTCCAACACTATTCGCGAACTCCTGGCAGCCGGCGGCAATTGTGTCGAGGTGCATGTCGACCAGGCCCAGCAAATCGACGCCAACGCTGGTCGCGTCCACCACTATGAAATCGATGTGCGCGATGCCAGGCTGCTGCGCGAGAAGGGCATCGACGCATTCATCAATGCCGCCGTCTTTGGCACGCCGGTGCAACAAGCCACTGCGCGCTGGTTGATCTGGGAATTGGGGCAGGTCCTGGGCGTGCGCCCTGCATCGATCCACGAGTTGTACATCGCGCGCGGCCGCAATGCCCTGCCGCACACCTTCACCACGCCGGCAATGAACATCCGCATGATGTCGTACGACACGGCGCGGGCTGCGCTCAGTGCTGCCGTCCAGGCGAAGGTCGGCGCGTTCATCTTCGAGATCGCGCGCAGCGAGATGGTCTATACCGAACAGCGCCCGAGCGAGTTTACGTGCGTGATGATTGCCGCCGGCATCAAGGAAGGCTACAAAGGGCCGATCTTCGTGCAAGGTGATCACTTCCAGATCAACCCGAAGAAATTTAAGGCCGATGCCGACGGCGAACTGGGCGCATTGAAGAAGCTGATCGATGAAGCGCTAAACGCCGGCTACTACAACATCGACATCGACTCATCGACGCTGGTCGACCTGAGCAAGGCATCCCTGGACGATCAGCAACGCATGAACTATGAGTTCTGTGCGCTGTTCAGCGACTACATTCGCCAGCGCCAGCCGGCCGGCGTGAATGTGTCGCTCGGCGGGGAGATCGGCGAAGTGGGCCACAAGAACAGCGACATCCATGAGTTGCGCGCATTCATGGCCGGCTACCTCAAACACGCCAAGCACAAGCCCGGCCTGAGCAAAATTTCCATTGCCACTGGCACCTCGCACGGCGGCACCGTGTTGCCAGATGGCTCGATTGCCGACGTGACGATCGACTTCAACGTGTTGCGCGATCTGTCGATTGCGGCGCGTGAAGAATATGGCATGGGCGGCGCAGTGCAGCACGGCGCAAGCACGCTGCCCGAAGCAGCATTCGACAAATTCGTCCGCGCCGGCGCCATCGAAGTGCACCTCGCCACCGCGCTGCAGCAGGTCGCCTTCAGCGCATTGCCAAAGGCGCTGAACGATGAAATTTCACAGTGGCTGTTCAAGAATGCCGCCGACGAGCGCAAGGCCGGCGACACCGATGAACAATTTCTGCACAAGTCGCGCAAGAAGGCCACCGGCGCATTCAAGAAAGAGCTGTGGGGTATGAGCGAAGCCGACCGCGCGCATGTGCGGCAAATGCTTGAAGCGCGCTTTGCCATGCTCTACAACCGGCTTGGCGTGGAGAACACACGGCGCTATGTCGATCAGGTGGTCAACGTGCGCGAAATCCACAAGCGCCCCGACGATTTCGGCGCAGTGCAGGTCGTGGCCGAGGATGTAAGCGGGCTGGCGGACTGAAGCAAAAGCTCGGGACAGTTCCCATCAGCCCGCGCTTCACCCACGATCAAGGCGCGTAGTCGATCACGAACACCTCTTCGAGGATGCCAAGCCGGCCGAGCAAATCGCCAAAGGCTTTGTGTTCGGGGTGTGGCAGATAGGCGTCCCGCGCGCCGGCGTCCACAAAGGTCAACTGGAAGACGTGCGTCATGCCGCGATGGAGATTTTCGGGGCTGTTGTTCACGCCGGCCTCGAAGCTGAGGATGCCCGGGATGCGATCTTTCAGCGCCTGGAATGCCTTGCTCACCGTGTCGATCTGTTCCTGCGTCGCGTTGTTGCGAAACTTAAAAATGACAATATGGCGGATCATGGCGGTGAATGGTAACTGGTAATTCGCAATGCCTCAGTCGCACTATTCCTGATTGCCCATTGCGATTACCCGTTGCTGACAACTGCGCGATGGTAGCCGCGCTCACGCAACTGCGCCAACAGCGGCGCAATGTCGATCTGTGGCACGCCGTATTGCGCCAGCACGGCCACGCGCCGCGCATTTGCAGGCATGCGCTTCAACCCGCCCTCAGGGTGGCACAGCACGTCCACGAGCGTCGCCGCAGTGATGGCGCTGCCCACCGGCACGCCGGCGATGCGCGCCACATGCTCGGCGCGATGCACGCTGCGCTCATCCAACGGCCGGCCGATCACATCAAGGCTGGCCACCACGCATACCACATTTGCGCAAGGCGGAATGGCCGGCTCATATTCTGCCGGCGCCTTCAGCAACCGTCCGCGCGCGCCGTCGGCCTCGATGACGAGCGCCACATCCCGCATGACAGGCAATGCCCTCAGCGCGCATATCTCAGCCGGCGCAAAGCCGATCCATTTTGTCTGCACAGTTGGCATGATTGCGCCTGATACCGGCGCGCGGCTCGGCTCACCGTCGATGGCGGATGCAAGGCATATCGTGCGCCAATCGCCCTCAGCCCAATCGATCTCGACTGGGCGAGGCAGCAAACACCGCGCATCAAACGCACCTTCCGCCGGCTGCCAAATCTTCGTCGTGGTGGTGAACACGACGCGCTCTCCGCGCCCAGCAAGCGCCTGCACAATGCGCCAGCACAGCGCCGTTTTGCCGCCGGCGCCCACCACCGCCACACAATCATGTGGCTGCATGCCCAACGCATCAAGCACATCCGGCATGGCTGTCACATCTCGGAAGCTGCATCCACATCGCCGGCGTCGCTCGGCTCCTCGTGCAACATGCTGTCTTCAACTGCGTCAACCGGCGGCTGTGATGCCGGCTTCACGATGGCGCGCGCAAAGATCAAAAAGCCAGTATGCGCAATCATGCGATCCTGCGGGCGCAGCCGGTCGGCCACGGGCTTGTAGCGCCGCGTCATGATCTCCTCAACGTCGATCAACCCAAACGACGATTGATCCAACGCGCGCAGAATGTTCTGCACCTGGTTCGTCGTTGGGACGAGTGAGCCAAAGAAACCGCCATCCTTCAGCACTGCGCGCGCCTGCGGGATGCATGTCTCAGGCGCCGGCATGTCGAGAAAGACCGCATCGACTTTTTCATCGACCTGAAAACCCTGCGTGCTGTCACCGTGGATGAACGTGACGTATTCATCGAGGCCGACGCGCTCCATGTTCTTTCGGGTCAACGCGATGAAGTCCTCACGGATTTCCTGCGAATACACGCGGCCATTTGGCATGACCGACGTGGCAAGCGCAAGCGTGAGGCCGCCGCTGCCACAGCCACTCTCAAGGATGCGCTTGCCCGGCTTCACATCCAGCCGCATCAGAATGTAGGCGCTGTCCTTCGGATAGATCACTTGCGAGCTGCGCTTGATGTGCTTGATCAGGTCGGACGTGCTGGGCTGCACGATGAGATAGGGGTGGCCGAGCGTGGAGTACAACAGACTGCCCCACGGCCGGCCAATCATCGCATCATGCAGGATGATGCCGTGGTGCGTCTCGAATTTGTGGCCGGCGCGGATCTTGATGAGATGCGCCTTGTCTTTCACGTCAACCGCCAGGGCCAGGTCTTGATCTTGTATGGTGTTCACGGT
Source organism: Thermoflexales bacterium (assembly GCA_039810125.1). Classification (GTDB taxonomy): domain Bacteria; phylum Chloroflexota; class Anaerolineae; order J036; family Brachytrichaceae; genus JBDHWI01. The sequence goes on from JBDHWI010000002.1 coordinate 19,388, forward strand.
GTGGCGCAATTTTGCCACGAGCCAGCGGTTAGAATCAGCGTATTCAACAGAGGGCAGACGATGAAGCATGCAATGAAGAACCTGACGATGGTGTTGATGTGTGTTGCGCTGGCTGGCTGCGGTGGTTTGCCTGTGGCGCTGCCCGGGCAGGCACAGACGCCGGCGTCGATCAGCATCGTGGAGCCGGCGAGCGGCACAGACGTGAAGCTGGGTGACACAACGAGCGTAAGAGGCGAATACACCGGCAGTGTCGCGTCGGCGCGGCTTGTGGTGAATGGCGCCGAGTATGCCGTCGAGCCGGCGGCAAATGGCGCGCTCACCCTCAGTTGGACGCCGCTGGACGCCGGCCAGAATGTGCTGTATCTCGAAGCGCTGGATGCGGAGCGCAAAGCAATCGCGCGCTCGGAGTTGGTGTTTGTGAAGGTGAGCGCGCCCCAACCCACCGCAGACCCATCGCCGACGGCAGCCCCATTGCCCACCGCAGCGCCACAACCCACCCCGGCCCCAATTGCTGCAACGGCCGTGACCACGCAGACCGCAGTTTCCGCAGCGCCGTCGCTCACCATCACCAATGAGTTTGCAAATCTGCGCGCCGGCCCCGATACCAGCTACGATCTCATTGGCAAGCTGAATCAAGGTCAGACGGCGAACGTGCTGGGCAAGAGCGCCGACGGCAAGTGGTGGCAAATCAAAAATGGTGATGGTGTGGCGTGGGTGTTTGGTGAATTGGCGCAGGTGAATGCGGCTGCAAATGGTGTAGCCGTGGCACAGGCGCCGGCGCTGCCGACTCAACCGCCGGCAACTGCAGCGCCCATCCAGCCTACTGCCACCGCTGTGCTGGTCGCCGTCGCGCCAACTGCTGCGCCGGCCACAATTGCGCCCACGGCCATTCCCGCGAATCCCGACGAGCCGCCATGCAACCCCGACAACCCAACCTGGGGTTTCAGACTCAATCCCGACTCGCCGTGGTACACCTTCTGCACGCCGGTGCCGTTTGAATTTGTCAACTCCGGCAACCCCGATGAGGTGCAGGTGCGCTGGCACATCTACGGCGACTTTGTCGATCTGGAGTTGCGCATGGATCCGAGCAGCGACTCCTGTGGCACGGGCAGCACCGGCTTCCGGCAAAAGGTGAACCGCAAGGAAGACAACTTTCGCATCAACAAGAAGAACCTGCCTGCCGGCGGCTACAAGCTTGGGCTGTTCGTCACCTTTGCCGATGGCCGCGTGCAGGACTGGGGCGAGCTGCACTTCTGCGGCGGCTAACCAGCGGCTTTCATCACGGTGTTGAGGTCTTTGTCGCCACGGCCGCTGAGGTTGACCAGCACGATGGCATCGCCGCGCAATTGCGGCGCGCGTTTGATCGCCTCGGCGACCGCGTGCGATGACTCCAGCGCAGGGATGATGCCCTCAAACTTGCACAGGGTGTGAAAGGCGTTGAGCGCCTCGTCGTCGGTGGCGCTGGTGTATTGCACCCGGCCGGCGTCGTGCAACCACACATGCTCGGGACCAACGCCGGCGTAATCCAACCCGGCCGACACCGAGTGCGTCTCGGCGATCTGTCCATCTTCGTTTTGCAATACGACCGTTTTCATGCCCTGAAAGACGCCAACCTGACCGTGAATTACGGGTTGTGATTCTGCGCTCCCAAATCGCGCCGCGTGCTTGCCCGTCTCGACGCCATAGCCGCCGGCCTCCACACCAATCAGCTTCACGCCGGCATCGCGCAGAAAGCCGTGAAAGATGCCGATGGCGTTGCTGCCGCCGCCAACGCACGCTATCACCTCGTTTGGCAGCCGACCGGCCTGCTCCAGAATCTGCGCGCGCGCTTCCGCGCCGATCACGCTCTGAAAATCGCGGCACATCAGCGGATATGGGTGTGGCCCCAGCGCGCTGCCGATGATGTAGTACGTATCAGTAGGGTGGCTGACCCAATCACGAATGGCCTCGTTCACCGCGTCTTTCAACGTCTTCGTGCCGCTCTCCACGCCGCGCACCTCTGCGCCGAGCAGCCTCATGCGAAAGACGTTCGGCTCCTGCCGCGCCATGTCAACCGTGCCCATGTAGACGATGCATTCCAGGCCAAGCAGCGCGCATGCAGTGGCAGTGGCGACGCCGTGCTGGCCGGCGCCAGTCTCGGCGATGATGCGCTTTTTGCCCATGCGCTTCGCCAGCAGAGCCTGCCCCAACGCATTGTTGATCTTGTGCGCGCCGGTGTGCAGAAGATCCTCGCGCTTCAAGTAGATTTGCGCGCCGCCGAGTTGCGCGCTGAGGCGCTGCGCGTGGGTGAGCGGCGAGGGCCGGCCCACATAGGTCTTGAGCAGGTGCTCATATTCAGCGCGGAAGGCCGCATCTTCGCGGAACTCGTCGTAGGCGCTGATGACATCATCGAGCGCCGGCATCAGCGTCTCCGGCACAAAGCGCCCGCCATACGGGCCAAACTTGCCATTGGCATCCGGCAGGCGGTCATACATATCATCAGGGGCAGTTTGTTGTGTCATGCGTGGCCGCATTATCGCGCAGCGCATGCGTCCGGTGTATAACCAGCGCGCATGTTTGAACATCGATCTGCTCCCCTGTTGCCGCGCCGCGCTTTCATCAACCGGCAGATCAAGAGCGCCGGCCTCGGCCTCTTGCTCATCGCCGGCTCGCTGCTCATCGGCATGGCCGGCTATCACGTTTTCGAGGGGCTGGCGTGGGACGACGCCTTCGTCAATGCGGCGATGATCCTCTCTGGCATGGGGCCGCTCACCCCGCTGCACAGTTCTGCGAGCAAAGTGTTTGCTGGTTGCTATGCGCTCTACAGCGGCCTCGCCATCCTGCTCATCGCCGGCATCGTATTTGCGCCGGCGGTGCATCGCGTGCTGCATCACTTTCACCTTGAGTCCCAAAAGCGTATGGCGGACAGCGATTGAACCGCGCGTTGCAGCTTTGCTGTATTGCGATTAAATAGCAGCCATGCCACAACTGCATCCCAACCTGCCGACAGATATTCCTGATAATTTCCAGCCCAGACCACTGGCGCAGGATTTTGAACTGATCGATGTGATGATCCCCATGCGCGACGGCGTGAAGCTGCATACCGTCGTGCTGATATCGAAGCGCATTCAAGCGCCGGCGCCGATGCTGCTGATGCGCACACCCTACGGCGCGAACAACGTGGCGCACGCCGGCTACCCCAGCCCGGCGCTGGTTGCCAATCTGCCGTTCTGGCTGCAAGACTTCATCGACGCCGGCTATATCTGCGTCGTGCAGGATGTGCGCGGCAAGTTCAAGAGCGAGGGCGATTACGTGATGTATCGCGCGCCCGGCGTCGGTGAATGCGATCACGTGACCGACACATGGGACACGGTGGACTGGCTGGTGAAGAACGTGCCGAACAACAACGGCCGCGCCGGCATCACCGGCGTGTCCTATCCGGGCTATCTTGCGACGATTCCGCTGCTCGATCCCCACCCCGCCCTGCGCGCCGCTGTGCCAATCAACGCGGTGATCGACGCATGGATGGGGGATGATTTCTTCCACAACGGCGCATTTCGGCTGATGGAACTGGAGTATTTCTACCACCAATCAACCAGCAAGGACAACGAATTCAAGCCGCCGTATGGCCACTACGACATCTTTGCCTTCCACTTGCAGGCCGGCAATGCCGCGAATGCCGCAAGGCAGCTGCTGGGCGAGGATGTGATGCCGGCATGGGAACGGCTCGCGATGCACACCAACTACGACGATGTCTGGCAGCGCAACGCGCTTGATCTCGCGCTGGCGAAGCTCGATCACGTGCCAATCCCAACGATGGTCGTTCATGCGTGGTTCGACGCCGAAGACATCTATGGTCCGATCGCCACGCACAACGCGCTGAAAGACAAGGGCGGCGCGCCGTATCACTTCGTCGCCGGCCCGTGGAAGCACGGCCAGTGCATGGGCAATGGCTCGGGCGCCGGCGCAATGCACTGGGATGCAGACACCAGCCTGTGGTTCCGCCGCAACCTCATGCTGCCGTTTTTCAATCAACACCTGAAGGACGAAGCGCCAGCGCAGCCGTTAGCTAACGCCACGCTGTTTGAGACCGGAGTAAACCAGTGGCGCACCGCGTCGGCGTGGCCGCCGGCACAGGCTGAGCCGCGCGCGCTGTATCTGCACGCCGGCGGGAGACTTTCATTCGACCAGCCGGCGGACGAAGGCGCAGATGCCTTCCTCAGCGATCCAGCCAAGCCAGTGCCATATCGCGTGCGGCCAATCCCCTCGCGCTATCGTGAACATGCGCAGTGGAGTGAGTGGCAACTCAACGACCAGCGTCCAGTAGCTGACCGACCCGACGTGCTGGTGTACGTGAGCGACACGCTGGACGCGCCGGTGACAATCGCCGGCGATGTAAGTGCGACGCTGTTCGCCGCCACCACTGGCAGCGATGCCGACTGGGTGGTGAAGCTGATCGACGTCTTCCCCGATGAGTATCCACGCCAGCCGGAGTTGGGCGGCTTTCAAATGATGGTGTCGTTCGAGATCCTGCGCGGACGCTTCCGCGAAAGCTTTGAGCAGCCAAAGCCCATCGCACCGAATGAAGTCTTGGAATATGCGGTGAGGATGCCGCCGGCGTATCACACCTTCAGGCGCGGGCATCGCATCATGGTGCAGGTGCACAGCACGTGGTTCCCGCTGTATGACCGCAACCCGCAAACCTTCGTCGAATCAATCTACGACGCACCGGCTTCGGCATACGTGAAAGCAACGCACACGCTGCACGCCGGCGGCGCGCACGCCAGTTGCGTGCGGATAAAAATGTTGTAGCTTGCAATCACCCTATGTGTCTGGCTCCACGATCGTGCCGGCCTCACCCGCCACGATCTTCGCGATGTCGGCCAGCGCACCGATGGCAGCGCGTTTGCCAGTCTGGGTCACAAAATCGATGGCTGCATCGACCTTCGGCCCCATCGAGCCGGCGGGGAATGCATGCTGCCGCAGATCTCTCGGCGTCGTGCAACCCAGCCGGCGTGCTGCCGGCTTGCCCCAATCCAGATATACGCCATCCACGTCAGTTGCGATCACAAACAGGTCCGCCTCGATCTGCTGCGCCAGCAACGACGCCGAGCGATCCTTGTCGATGACAGCCTCAATGCCTATAAGCAGCCGCCCCTGCTGCGGATCGTATATCGTTGGGATGCCACCACCGCCGGCGCAGATCACCACTGCGCCTTTCTCCAGCAGCCACTTGATCGGGCGAATCTCAAAGATGCGCTTTGGCAGGGGCGAAGGCACCACACGTCGCCATTTCGCGCCATCCGGCTTCACCGTCCAGTCCTTTTCTGTTGCAAGCCGCTTTGCCTCGGCTTCGTCATACACCGGCCCGATGAACTTGGTGGGATTCGCAAACGCCGGATCATGCGGATCGACTTCGATCATGGTCAGCAGCGTGGCAAATGGCACCTCGAACGACAACAGGTTGCCCAACTCCTGCTCGACCATGTAGCCGATCATGCCTTCGGTCTGCGCGCCCAGCACATCCAGTGGATACGGTTTGACTTCTTTGTAGGCATCCTGCTGCAGCGCGAGCAGGCCAACCTGCGGGCCATTGCCGTGCGATAACACCAGCTTGTGCTGCATCGCCACCGGCGCGAGCGCCGCAGCAGCCAGCCGCACATTTGCTCGCTGCACCTCTGCCGTCATCGGCTCGCCGCGCTTCAAGAGCGCGTTGCCACCCAGCGCAACCACAACCAGCATGGGTCACCTCACGGCTTGAAGAATGCGCGCAATGCGTCCGGCTCGGCCAGCGTCGCCACCATGACCGCCTTGATCGTATGCATGCGGTTTTCCGCCTGATCGAAGGCGATATTCATGGGCGTCTCGAATATATCGTTGGTCACTTCCAGCCCGTTCAACCCCGTCTTCTCAAAAATCTCCTTGCCCACCTTTGTCTTGTTGTCGTGAAACGCCGGCAGACAGTGCATGAACTTCACATTCGAGTTGCCAGTCATTGTCATGGCGTCTTCGTTCACCTGGTACGGCAGTAGCAGCTTGATGCGCTCGTCCCACACTTCCTTTGGCTCGCCCATGCTCACCCACACGTCGGTATGAACGTAGTCGACGCCATCGAGGCCGGCGGCCATGTCTTCGGTCAGCGTGATGTGCGCACCGCTCTCCCCTGCAATGGCCTCCGCCTGCGCCTGCAGGGCCGCATCGGGCCACAGCGAAGAGGGCGCCACCAGGCGCACATCCGCCCCCATGATCGCGCCCATGATCAAAAGCGAGCGCCCCATGTTGAAGCGGCCATCGCCCAAAAACGCATAGCGGATTTGCTCCACCGGCTTCGTCGTATGCTCAAGCATCGTCATGAAGTCGGCCAGCATCTGCGTCGGGTGCCACTCATCGGTCAGGCCGTTGTAGACCGGCACACTGCTGTACGCGGCCAACTCTTCGATGATGGCATGTGCCGAACCACGATATTCGATGGCATCGTAGTAGCGTGAAAGCACGCGCGCAGTGTCGGCAATACTTTCCTTGTGTCCCATCTGCGAGCCGGATGGATCGAGATAGGTCACATGCGCACCCTGATCGTATGCGCCGACTTCAAATGAGCAGCGCGTGCGGGTGGATGTCTTTTCAAATACCAACGCAATATTGCGGCCTTCAAGCAAGCGCGACTCGGTGTGATTGCGCTTGGCCGCTTTCAACGCGCGCGCAAGATCGATGAGATAGCCCAGCTCTTCCTTCTTAAAATCCAGTTCCTTCAAAAAATGGCGATTGTGCAAATTCATGATTGAGATTCTTCCCTTCACTCAAATGATCGGCAGCATCAACGAAACAATCAAGCCGCCCAGCAGCACGATTACACCGATGGCAATCATGCCGGCCTCAATTGCCAGCCAGCGAAACTTGCCGCTAATGCCGCAAAAAAACAATGACGTGGCGAAGACCACTGTGAGCAACACGTAGCGATCCCCAAGCTCATTGGCTTTAGCGGCGACTTCCCCCTTTTCGCTGACCAGTTTCTCAAAACGATCCGATTCGATCTGCTCCGCAAGCTGGTAACTCGGCATGTCGAACGGCGAGCGGGGTGCATCTGGGTTGGTCAACGGCTGGGTTTTCAACCAATCATCGGTTGCCACACGCAGTTCAGCAGGGAAGCGCGTATAGAGGAAATCGGCCAGCCGGGTATTACCTTGCTCCACGGCGATCACATATTGCGTGAACATGCTGAGGTGCATGCTCATGCGCATGGAAGCTTGGTTGTTCTTCTGCACGGCTCGTGTGCGGGCTGCGCCAACCTCGCTAGTGGCTGAAGTCTGCACGCCGCCCCAGCGCGTAGCCTGATAACCACACCACGCCGTCAACACGGTTGCCAGCGACAACGCGACGGCAGCGACCGTTCCCATCCAGCGCTCAAAGCGCTTGCGGTTGAACGGATATTTCGACGTAGACTCTGGCGGGCTGATCGTTGCAGATGATGATTCCATGATGCGAGAATAATTCGTGCATGCAATTCCGGCAAAGTATAGAGGGCAAAGCATACCGGAAAATGCCGGCGCTGAGCTGCGATAAATGCAGCCCAGCGCCGACCACAACGCAAAGAAGCACAGGCAAGCTACGCGATCGATGAGATTGTGCGACGCTGTTTTACGGCGAGAGGTTGCGCTTCACCGTCGGTGGCAGCAACCGCTTTGGCAGCTTGCACACGAACGTGTAGGCTGGGTCGAACATGTTGCCGAGATCGTACTTCACCGCCTGCCCCATCAGAATGCCGGTTTCATGCCCATCCAGACCAAAGTCATCGCGCAACCAGCGCGCCATCTCGGTCGTGGCATGCTGCATGGCCTGATCAAGCGGGCGCGCATTGCCAACCGTAAAGATAAAGGCGTCATTCTGGCCGCGCGGCCATTGGATCGACCAGCCCTTCACCACACGCGCCGTGAATTGCATCTCTGTGGAAATCTCGATGCCAGTGCCGCTGATCTCGCCATCGCCCTGCAGCGCATGACCATCGCCGATGTGAAAAAGCGCGCCTTCGACAAAGACGGGGAAGTAGACCGTGACGCCGGCGACGAAGCCGTTGTAGTCCATGTTGCCGCCGTGCGGGCCGCTGGTGGCGGTGCTGATGGCCTCGCCGCCGGCCGGCGCAACGCCGAAACAGCCCGGCATCGGCGCGAGCGGCAGCACCCATTTGCCCAGCTTCGTTGCCGGCGTGTCGAGCGTCGCCGTGCCGCTTGCCACATCCACCATGAATTTCCCAATCGGCCCATCGCGGTCCGGCACCTCAGGCACAAACTCTGCGTCCACCACGTTATAGGCCAGCGGCGTGCGCACCCAACCCCATGGCCGATTGGGCGTGATGCGGTCGAGGTGAATGGCGAGTGCATCGCCAGGTTGTGCGCCTTTTACGAAGAACGGCCCACTCATCGGATTGCCCGCACGCGTGATGCGTTCTCCACGCTCATCCTGCCCCCACGCATCGACGCAGGTGGTGATGATGGTGTCGCCATCAGCAATGACGAGCGCCGGCTCATGCGAGCCGAGCGTGTTGTAGTAGCGCGCGGGCTTGAACGTATGAATCATGAGAGAAAAAAGTGAGATCGACAGGAAGAACAGGATTTCTCAATCCTGCTCATCCCTTTCATCCCGCCCATGCAAACCTAGTAGCGCCAGGCTACAGGCCGGCTATAGCCTGGGTTGGCCGACATCCAGCCGGCGCCGTAGGGCGTGCGCACGCGCCACCACTGGTAGTTGTCGCTCGCGCCGGTCACCTGCACCACCTGGCCGGCGTGCAGCGTGGCAATGCGGCGAAAGCCCGTGCCAGGGCCGGTGCGCACGTTCAAGTTGACCAACATGCGGATGCGCGTGACGGGCGTGCCGCGCACCTGTGTGCTGACAGCCGGCGCAGCAGCTATCACTGGGCTGCCTGATGCGGCCGAAGAAAATGTAATCGCCGCGACAGCAGCGATTGCAGCGATCCATTTCGATGTCTTCATAAAATCCTCCTTGAATGTTGAGACAGATTATGAGCCAAGCGCGAAATCGCGCAATCGTCAGCCGTTTCGGTTGAACTACGATTTTGTTGAGAATGCAGCGCAATACAATGGCGCGCGTGGAAATCGTCGTCATCGGTGGCGGAGCGGCCGGCTTCTTCGCCGCTATCACCGCAGCAGAGCGCAATCCCGCTGCGCGTGTGACTGTGCTGGAACGCAACCGCAACGTGCTGGGCAAGGTGCGCATCAGCGGCGGCGGGCGCTGCAACGTGACCCATGCGTGCTACGAGCCGGCGGAGTTGGTGAAAAACTATCCGCGTGGCGCGCTTGCCCTGCGCGGCCCGCTCACGCGCTTTGGCCCGCGCGAGGTCATTGCGTGGTTCGAAGCGCGCGGCGTGCAGTTGAAGGCCGAGCGCGACGGCCGCATCTTCCCCAGCACCGACAATAGCGCGACAGTTGTGAACTGTCTGCTCGATGCAGCGAAGCACGCCGGCGTGGCAGTGCGAACACAAGCAGCGATCACGAGTGTTCAGCTCGGCCTGAGCATGTCGAAGAGGAATGCACCGAGCAACGGTTTCGTCATCAACATGAAAGCCGGCGAAGCCATCGCGTGTGATCGACTGCTGCTGGCCACTGGCAGCAGCGCGCAGGGTTGGGAATGGGCGCGAGTGATGGGCCACACCATCGTGCCGCCGACACCGTCACTGTTTACCTTTGAGATCGACGATGCACGTCTGGCCGGTCTCGCCGGCGTGTCGGTCGAGCGCGCAACGCTGCAACTAGATGAGGCCGCGTTGCAGCAGACCGGCGCGGTGTTGATCACGCATTGGGGCTTGAGCGGGCCGGCGGCGCTAAAGCTAAGCGCATTCGGCGCGCGTTGCCTGCACGATTGCCACTATCGCGCCAGCCTCACGATCAACTGGCTGCCCGATCAGCGACAGGACAACGTGATTGGCCAACTGCATGACCTGAAAGCAAAGCGCGGCGGGCAGAAAGTAGGCGCGCATTCGCCGTTTGGGGCGCTGCCACTGCGGCTGTGGCGATCGCTCTGCACCGCCGCCGGCATCTTCGAAGAGCAGCGCTGGGCCAAATTGCCGAAGGCAAACCTGCTCGCATTGGTCGATGAGCTTCAGCGTGGGCGCTATCGCATCCGCGGCAAGGGGCAGTTCAAGGAAGAGTTCGTCACCGCCGGCGGCGTGGCGCTGGACGAGGTGAACTTCAGGACGATGGAAAGCCGCATCGTGCCGGGGTTGCACTTCGCCGGCGAGATCCTCGACATCGATGGCGTGACTGGCGGCTTCAACCTTCAGAGCGCGTGGACCACCGGCTGGCTCGCCGGCGGGGCGATGGTGACGCCACCTCGCTGGGATGATGCATGAGTGCGGCGCGACACACATCGAAAAAAGATGCGACGCACTTTGAAAAGTGCGTCGCATCAACGAACGAAGCTAATACTTGATGTCCACCTGGCGCTTCTCTTTCGAACTTTGCACGATTGCATCGCAGATCACGGCGTTGCGGTAGCCGTCTTCAAAGTCTGCGCCAAACGGCTTCACGCTCGTCTTGTTCACGATGGCATCGAGGAAGTGATTGAACTCGTGGACGAAGGTATGCTCCCAGCCGATGATGTGGCCCTGCGGCCACCAGTTGCTCCAAAACGGATGGAAGCTCTCGCTCACCAACACCTTGGTGAAGCCGGCAGTTTCGCGGTCGCCGCCCTTCATAAACACTTCGAGGTTGTTCATGTCCTCCAGGTTGAAGCGGATCGAGCCGTTCTCCGCATTCAGCTCGAAGGTGTTGTGGTTCTTGCGGCCCGGCGCAAAGCGCGAGGCTTCCAACGTGCCGAGCGCGCCATTCTTGTATTCCACAACCGCCTCAAAGGCGTCGTCAACCGTCACTTTCTGCTTCTTGCCACCCTCGCCCTTGCGCTCGGTGATGAACGTGCCAGTGCGCGCCATCACGCTCTTCGGCTCGCCGACAAGAAAGCGCGCCAAGTCGATGATGTGTGAGCCAAGATCGCCCAGCGCGCCGCTGCCGGCGACCTTCGCATCCAGTCGCCACACCATCGGGAAGTCGTTGTCGGCGATCCACTCCTGCAGGTAACTGGCGCGGAAGTGGTAGATGCGTCCCAATTTGCCGCTATCAATCAGATCGCGCACGAGGCGCACCGCCGGCACGAAGCGATAGTTGAAGGCGACCATGTTCTTCACCTTGGCCTTCTTCACCGCCTGCCACATCACATGGCACTCTTCGGCGTTGCGACCCAGCGGCTTCTCGCTGATGACTGCCTTGCCGGCCTTTGCGGCCGCGATGTTCGGCTCGACGTGCATGTTGTTCGGGCCACTGTTGTCGAACACCTGCACTTCCGGATCGTCGATCAACTGTCGCCAATCCGTGTAGGCCCGGGCATAGCCATAGCGTCGTGCCGCCGCTTCAACCGCCTCTTTGTTGCGGCCGGCGATTGCCACCAGTTTGGGAATCGCTACCGGTGGATACATCATGTAGGGCAGCTTCTTCAGCGCGTTGGTGTGCGCCTTGCCCATGAAGGCATAGCCCAACATGCCAATGCCGATCTCCGGCGCGGTGCCGGTCGCCCTCGGGCCGGCCATCGTGACAAATCCAACTTCGTCAGCCATGTTTCTCCTCGTAGATCAGGTGAAATTTCGAGACTGGTTGAAGTTTAGGGTTTGCCGGCGGTTCTGGCAAAACACACAGCCGCCGGCTTCCCGTAGAAAGCCGGCGGCTGTGGCATCGCCTTAGTTGGCTCAGCGTGATTGCACGCCGGCGCTGATCTCATCGATGTCGCCGGCGTAGTGCAGCGCGTCGCGCCCGCGCTCACCAGTGCGGATGCGAACGACATCATCCACCGGATAGATGAAGATCATGCCGTCGCCGGGTTCGCCGGTGCGCGCAGCCTCGCAGATCGTCTTCACCGCCTCCTCCACATTGTGGTCGCTCAGCACGATGTTGATCTGCATCTTTGGCAGCAGATCGACGCGGTATGCGCCGGAGCGCCCCAGCAGCTCAATGCCGCCCTCGCGCCCATGCCCGCGAATCTCGGCCACGTTCATGCCGATGATGCCGATCTGATACAGGGCATCCTTCACGTCGTGCAGTTTCTCTTCGCGAATGATCGCTTCAATTTTCTTGGTCATGTTCTTGTTGAAAGTGACGCAGCGTGCATGTTGCGCCATCCAGAAACAAAGCCTTCAACCCACTATTTCCACTTCGCACTTCGCGCATTACGAATACGCCCGCTCGCCATGCGCGCTGATGTCGAGGCCAACTTCCTCCTCGCGCTCCGACACGCTCAGGCCAATCGTGCGCTTCAGCACTTGCGCGATGACGAATGTCATGACAAATGCAAAAACCGCAGCGGCCACGACGGCGATCACCTGCGAAACAAACAGGTTGACGTTGCCGAAGAACAGGCCATCCGCGCCGGCCGCATTCACCGCCTTCGTCGCAAATAGGCCAGTCGCCAGCGCGCCCCACACGCCACCCATGCCGTGACATGCAAACACATCCAGCGATTCATCCAGCCCGCGCTTCTGGCGCATCTTGATGGCGTAGTAGCTGATGGGCGCGGCAATCGCGCCGATCAACATCGCGCCGATCGGCGTGACAAAGCCGGCCGCCGGCGTGATTGCCACCAGGCCGACCACTGCGCCGGTGACGATGCCCAACACGCTTGGCTTGTTGTCGCGCCACGCCAACAGCATCCATACGACGCCGGCGGCCGCCGCGGCGGTGTTCGTGTTGACGATGGCGATCGCGGCAAGGCCATTTGCACCCAACGCGCTGCCGCCATTGAAGCCGAACCAGCCGGCCCACAAAATGCCTGCGCCCAGCACGGTGAAGGGAATGTTGTTCGGCTCGAAGATGCCGTTGCCAAAGCCGCGCCGCTTGCGAATGACCATGGCAAATGCCAGCGCCGAAAAGCCGGCCAGCACATGCACCACGGTGCCGCCGGCGAAGTCCAGCGCGCCCAGGTTGCGCAGCACACCGCCCACCGCCCACACCCAGTGCGCCACCGGTCCATACACCAGGGTCGACCAGAGCAAACTAAAAATGATGGCGGCTCGGAAGCTGATCCGCTCGACGAAAGCGCCGGTGATGAGCGCCGGCGTGATGACAGCGAACATCATCTGATAGGCGGCAAACGCGATGTGCGGGATGGTGGCGGCGTAATCGGCATTCGGCGCAGCTCCCACCTCGTTGAATCCCAAATACCGCAGGCTTCCGATGAGGGGATTGTCGACGCCGAATGCGATGGAGTAGCCAATCAGCACCCATTGCAGGCTGATCAGCCCCATCATGATGAAGCTAAGGTTGAGCGTGGAGAGGATGTTTTTGCGGCGCACCATCCCACCGTAGAAGAACGCCAGCGCCGGCGTCATCAACAGAACGAGTGCAGTGGAAACCAGCACCCAAGCCGTATCACCAGAATTGATTTCACTTGGCATATCGTTTACCTCACAATGGAAAACCAAAAAGTGACGGCCGGTTGAACGACCGTCACTACCAGGTGACACGTCTCGGTGACACGTAATCCCTAAAGACGGGGCGAAGTGTATTCAGCTCAAACAGTTTGTCAAGAGGTTTTCCTACTTCTTTTTCTCAAATGCGGCATCGAAGGCCACGTTGCTCGGTTTGAAGTCGTAGCGCCGCACATTGGCTGCGCTCTCAGTTGCGCCATGCTCACGATCCATGCCGCTGTCTTCCCACTCCACCGAAAGCGGACCTTGATAGCCGATCTCATTCAAGGCGCGAATGATGTGGTCGAAGTTGATGTTGCCACGCCCCACGCTGCGGAAATCCCAGAAGCGACGTGAATCACCGAAGTCGGTGTGGCCGCCAAACACGCCGGCCTGCGTTGGCGCGCTGCTCCAGCTCACATCTTTCATATGCACGTGATAGATGCGGTCGCGGAATTTGCGGATGAAGCCGACGTAGTCCACGCCCTGATAGCCAAAGTGCGACGGATCGTAGTTGAAGCCAAATTCCTTTCGCCCCTTCAGCGCGCTTACGGCACGCTCGGCGCTGGCGATGTCGAAAGCGATTTCGGTCGGATGCACTTCGAGGCCGAAGCGAATCTTTTGCTCCTTGAACACATCCAGAATCGGATTCCAGCGCGCGGCAAATTCAGCGTAGCCGGCGTCGATCATCGCCGGCGTCACCGGCGGAAACGAATACACATACGGCCAGATGCTACTGCCGGTAAAACCGTTGACCACCTTCACGCCGAACAGTTTGGCGGCGCGCGCGGTGTTCGCTATCTCCTCGGCGGCGCGCTCATTCACGTTTTTGCCGTTGCCCCACACCCGCGCCGGCACAATCCCCTTGTGTCGCTCATCGATGCGGTCGCACACTGCCTGGCCGACCAGATGGTTGCTGATGGCGTAGCACTTCATGCCGTGCTTGTTCAGCACATCCCAGCGACCTTTCACATAGCTATCATCGCTGAGCGCCTTCTCTACATCAAAATGATCCCCCCAGCATGCCAATTCCACGCCGTCGTAGCCAAACGACATCGCTTTTTCGACGATGGTTTCAAAAGGCAGGTCTGCCCATTGTCCGGTAAATAGCGTCACAGGTCTTGCCATTATTTGTTACTCCTTGAACTGTTGAGATGCGCCTTTGCCATAGTCTAGCCAGCGTGGATGGAACGCGCAAACGCAAACCTCATGCGCCTCAGCAATCCGCGATGCGCAATCCAGTGTATTTGCGGATCATCCCTTCGCTTATCGACTATCCGAATCAGGAGCGACAGAACACGATCGGTGCTCAACCTACCCTATAAATCCATTTTGCTCGGCACGATGATGGCGATGATGATTTTGCCCTTGGCAGACGCGTCACTGCACGCCGATGCGCCGGCCAAGACAGCGCCACCACCACAGATCAGCGCTGACCTGCTCAACCACGCGGCGCAGGGCGAGGTACGCGTGCTGGTGCGCGTGAGTGAAACCACAACGAGTGGCATAAGCGCGAGCGCTATGCGTATGATCAATGCAGTGGCGCTCGATTTCGCTCACCGCTCACCACATAGCTACAGCCACATCCCATTTCTGGCGATGGCTGTCGATGCCAGCGATCTCGCCCGCTTGCGGGCAGATCCACGTATCGCCAGCATCGAGGAAGATCGACCGCACGAATTGACACTGACCGACACGACAACCTTGATCGGTGCGGTGCACGCGTGGGCCGGCGGCTACGCCGGCGCAGGGCAGAGCATCGCCATCCTCGACACCGGCTTCGACGCAGCGCACCCGATGTTGCAGGGCAAGGTCGTGGCAGAAGCGTGCTTCAGCCAGGCAGGAGCCAATTCGCTATGCCCAAATGGAGCGGGGCAGCAAATCGGCGCCGGCGCTGCCATCCATTGCGACCCGCTCAGCGGCGGCAGCATGGGCAGGGCTTGCATGCACGGCACGCATGTCGCCGGCATCGCCCTTGGCAGCAGCGCTGTGCTGAGCGGCGTCGCGCCTGCGGCAACCCTGGTCGGCTTTCAGATCTTCACCAAGCTCACCAGCGGTTGCAGCGGCGCAACCCCGTGTCTTGCTGCCTGGGATTCAGACATTTTGAAGGCCCTCGATCAGGCTTACACGTGGCGAACGCAATATCACATCGCTGCAGTAAACATGAGCCTGGGTGGCGGCGCGTATACCAGCCAGCCGGCTTGTGACAGCAGCCGGGCCGCCTACAAGGCCATCATCACGCTGTTCAACCAGGCTGGTATTCCGGTGGTAATTGCATCCGGCAACAATGGCTACGCAAATGCCATCTCCGATCCAGCTTGCCTGACTGGCGCCATCAGCGCCGGTGCGACGACGAAGTTGGACACGATGGCGTATTACACCAACAGCGCCGATTTCCTCACCCTGCTCGCGCCGGGTGACAGCATCTATTCTGCGGTGCCGGGCGGATTCGCTGCGATGAGCGGCACATCCATGGCAGCGCCGCATATCTCCGGCGCCATCGCAGTGCTAAAGTCAAAATTGCCAGATGCGAGCGTGATGCAGTTGATCGACACACTTGAAAGCACGGGTGTGTCAGTCATCGATGAGCGCAGCGGCGCAAATCTGCGCGAAAAGAAGCGCATTGCGCTGGCGCCGGCGCTGGACGCGCTCGACCCAAACTGGAAGAGCGATGCATTCGAGCCGGATGACACGCCGGCGCAAGCGCATGCATGGGCGTTGAACCTGCCGCAAACGCATCGCTTCGGCGCGCCGAGCGACCGCGATTGGCTGGTGCTGCAAGCGCAGGCTGGCCAGGCCTATCGCTTTGAAACGCTGAACTTGAGCGCCGCGACAGACACCGTGATCAATCTCTATGCCGGCCAGCAAACCGCCAATCCTGTTGCGTCAAACGACGATATCGTCGCCGGCGTTGATCTCCGCTCGGTGTTGACCTACACCGCCACCGCCGATGGAGCGCTCTATCTGCAAGTGCGCGATTGGGATAATTCAGCATTCCTGGGCACGCGCTACGATGTGCAGGTGACGCAGGTGGATGTCCCAGTCCCAACGCCGGCGACACCCAGCCCACCGCCGATTGGCACAACTGAGCCATCGCCCACGCCGCCGGCCGGGTTGAAAATCAAGGTGTTTCTCCCGCTGGTGAGTCAAGACTTTCATGCGCCAGTTGCGCTGACGTTGGTTATGCCTTCATCGCCGGCAGAATCACGCGCAGCAGCAGATAGCCATTAAAGGCCGATAGCCCGATCAACATCACCAGCCACAACCAGCGCGCAATGTTTTCGCGCCGCGAGAAAGGGAATGCCCAGCCCAGCGCAAAGGCAGTTGAAACGGGGATGAGCGCCGGATACAGATAGCGGCCCTGGTGCTGCACGAATTGCAGGTTGTACCAGATGAAGGCCAGCACCGTCAGCCCCATCAACACTGCCAGCAGCACAAGCCGGCGCGATTGCGTTTCACTCAGCACGATATTCGATGAGTGGATGTTCGCGTCATGACTTCTTTTGGCCGAGCGGACATTCAGCCACCACGTCACAAACAGGCCGGCGGACACCAGCGTGAACGCCAGCAGCAAAAGGTAAAAGGGCGTTTGCAGTGGGATCGTCATCCAGCCGAACTGACCCCAAAATGATTGAAACGTCGTTTGCAGCAATCGCGCGATCACGCCGCCAAAGCCATACTGCAAAATCCACTCGGCAGTAGTGGGCTGGCCAACTACGACCTCGTTGTGGTGTTGCAGGCCGAGGAAGTCTGTGCCGCCGTACATCTGCACGTTGTGAACCCACCACGGCAGACCGATCAGCAGCGACACGCCAAGAAGCGTGACCAGCCGGCGCACGGCCTTGCGCCTCGCATCGGGCGCATCCCAGCATGTGCGCCACAGCGCAAATGCAGCCACCGGCAGCGCCAGATACGCCTGCGCCTTCGTCCAAAAGCACACGCCGACTGCCACGCCAAGCGCGATCACGGCGCCGCGCGAAAGGTCCTGCTCATCGCGGATGGCACGCACGCTGAGATACACCACCAGCGCAAGCAGGGCTTCGGACAACGAATCGTTGTTGTAGCCCGACATGATGAAGAGGTGCTGTGGCAGCAGGCCGGCGAACGCAGCGGCAAATGCAGCCAGATATAAGCGCGCTGGAAAGATGATTGCAACCGTGAGATACACCAGAATGATCGTCAATGCGCCGATGAGCAGCGAAGCCAGCCGCATAGCGACGAGGTTGCCACCAGTGAAGGCATAGGCCGGCGACGTGACAAGGTAGAACAGCGGCGGCTGGTGATCTTCGTAGGTCAGCCGCTCCACCGGCACGTCACGCTGGTCAGGGCCGAGTGGCACAAGCTTCACATCCCAATCTGCCGGCTCGATGACAGGCAGACGACCCGTCTGCACAAACTGACGCGTGTAGTTCCAATGCGCCGGCTCGTCGGGGTTTTGCCACGCCGGCACGCGCGCGCTGAACAAGCCGCCGATGACGAGATATGTCGCGAGGATAATTGCAAGAGGCCAATGACGTGACAGCATCCGAAGTATTGTAGCGGCGATGCGCGCATGCATTCACAATCCCAAATGAATCGCTTGATCCACTTCGCCTTTGATCAGTTCTACACAAACTTCGCGTGGACCTATGACGCGGTGGCGTCGGCGGTGTCATTTGGCGAATGGCAGCTGTGGGGCCGGCAGGCCATTCCGTTTCTGCCGCGCGATGGACACATTCTGGAAATTGCGCATGGGCCAGGGCACTTGCATCTTGCCTTGCGCGAACAAGGCTGTCGCGTCGCCGGCATCGACCTCTCGCGGCAGATGGGGCGAATGGCATTTGCACGCATCTGGAACGCGCAGCATCAGGCGCCGGCGCTCGCGCGCGCATCGGCCATGCAGTTGCCTTTTGCGAATGGGTCGTTCGCTGCAGCAGTCAGCACCTTCCCCGCCGGCTTCTTGTTTGCAAAGGAAACCCTCGCGGAGATAAGGCGCGTGCTTGCGTCATACGGCCGGCTGGTGATCGTGCCGGCGGCGGAGATGCGCGGGTGCGATTGGGTCACGCGCGGGGTGAAACTTGCCTATCGCATCACCGGGCAGGCAGAGACATCGCGCTTCATCGAATTGCGCGCGTTCTTTGCGCATCAAGGCTTCACCCTCTTTCAGCACACCTGCCCCACCCCACGCGCTGACGTCACAGTTTGGGTGCTAGAAATGCATTGCGATGTGAATGCCGTGTGAGACAGCCAGATGGACTACCTCGCCACTCTGGTAAGCTATTGTCATCGAAGGTCATTCGACCGCCGATGAGGAGTGTCATGAGCGAAATTCGTGAGCCGCAAGCGCAGGATGAAGCGATTGACGATGAGGACAAGCGCCAATCCTTCGACGACGAGATGGAATGGTGGATCCTTGCCAGTTCGACTTGAGGCGGGATCGACCCAGATACCGGGCGCGTGACGCCTGGCTGTTAAAAATGGTGAAGGGGCCGGCAAATGTCGGCCCCTTCCTTTTTGTCCCTCGCTTATCCCCCGCCGTTCATGCGCTCGCCGGCCTTGATGATCAGCGCAATCGCCTCATCCAGATCATCTGTCACATGCAACAGCGATGGGTCATCGGCGCCAATCAAGCCTCGCTTGAGGAGCGTGCTGTGAATCCAATCGATCAGCGGCCGCCAAAATTCCACCCCAAACAAAATCACCGGCACCTCGGCGTCGCTCTTGCCGGTCTGGATGAGCGTGAGGATGGTAAACAATTCATCGAGCGTGCCAAAACCGCCGGGGAAAAACACATAGGCCAACGCCGAGTAATCGAGCATGAATTTGCGGCTGAAGAAGTACTGGAAGCCGATGCCCTCTTTGACATAGGGGTTGAATTTCTGCTCCATCGGCAACTGGATGTTGAGGCCGACGGAGTGACCGCCGACTTCGGTGGCGCCACGATTGCCGGCTTCCATGATGCCCGGGCCGCCGCCGGTGACAACAGCATATTCCGCCTGTGCAAGCTTCGTGCCAAACGCGCGCGCCATCTCGTAGTAGTGATCGCCTTCCTTTAAGCGCGCCGAGCCAAAGATCGTTACAGAGCGCTGAAGATTCGAGAGAAACTCAAAGCCCTGCACAAACTCCGACATGATGCACAACGTCTCCCATGCGAAGTTGGTTCGATGATCGGTGAAAGTCAGTTGCTTGCGCTCAATGGGCGATTTGCGCTCGGATTTTGGGCCTTTTTTCGTCGTTGTCATGGCAGGAATCATACAAAATTCGCTGCGATGTTGATGCGCTTCATTTTCGAATCGATTGACAGGGCTGAGTCTGCATTGTCTAATGCCGCCCTTCCACATGGCAGCTTGGTTTCGCGCTCGCCTGACATCTCATCATGACATCCCGCTCAGCAATCTTGTTGATTCACTGCCCTGATCAGAAGGGGCTGGTCGCTGCGGTGACCGAGTTCATCTCCAAAAATGGCGGCAACATCCTGGCGCTGGAGCAGCACGTCGACCAACTGGCCGGCGTCTTCTTCATGCGGGTCGAATGGGATCTTGCCGGCTTCGCCATTCCCGACGAGAAACTCGCCGACTTCTTCGACACGCTGATCGGCAAGCGCCATCGCATGACATTCAAACTGCACTTCAGCGATGAGCGCTTGCGCATGGCGCTGTTCGTGTCGAAGCCGGCGCATTGCCTATACGACATCCTGGGTCGCGTGCAGGCTGGCGAATGGCAGGTCGACATTCCGCTGATCGTAAGCAACCACGAGACGCACGCCGCTGCCGCCGCCAGGCATAGCATCGCGTTCCACCACTTCCCCATCGACAAGGACAATCGCGCCGAACAGGAGCAAAAGCAAATTGCGCTGCTGCGCGAACATCACATCGATCTCGTCGTGCTGGCACGTTACATGATCATCGTCGGCGCGCCATTCATCGCGGCGTTCCCCGAGCGCATGATCAACATCCATCATGCCTTTCTGCCGGCGTTCATCGGTGCGAAGCCCTACCACCGCGCCTACGAGCGCGGCGTGAAGTTGATCGGCGCGACCGCGCACTATGTGACGGCTGATCTGGATGAGGGGCCGATCATCGAGCAAGACGTCATCCGCGTGAGCCACATGGACTCCATCGACGAGTTGACGCGCAAGGGTTTCGATGTGGAGAAGATCACCCTGGCGCGCGCCATTCGCCGACATCTGGAACGCAAGACGCTGGTGTTTCGGAATCGAGTGATCGTGTTCAACTAGCGGCAGGATGGTGATCGCGCAGGCTGTTGCCGAAAGCATCAAACGCGCCTACAACAAGCACATGGCAAACCTGCGCTACGAACCCAGCTGGGAATCGCTCAAGCAATACACCGTGCCGGACTGGTATGTGAATGCCAAGTTCGGCATCTTCATTCATTGGGGCGTGTATGCAGTGCCGGCCTTCGGCAACGAATGGTATCCGCGCAACATGTATCTGCCAGATCGGCCGGAGTTCGCGCACCATGTCGCCACCTATGGCCCGCAGTCGCAATTCGGCTACAAGGATTTCATCCCGCGCTTCACCGCCGCACATTTTGACGCCGGCGACTGGGCAGCGCTGTTTGCGCAGGCCGGCGCGAGATTTGTCGTGCCGGTCGCTGAGCATCACGATGGCTTTGCGATGTACGACAGCAGCTTCAGCCAGTGGTGCGCGACGAAGATGGGGCCAAAGCGCGACATCATTGGCGAGCTGGCGCAGGCCATCCGCGCGCGCGGCATGGTGTTTGGCATATCGTCGCACCGTGCCGAACACTGGTGGTTCATGAACGGCGGGCGCGCCTTCGACAGCGATGTGAATGACCCGCGCTATGCAGATTTCTACGGGCCGGCGCAGCCACAAGAGACGCAACCCGATGACGCATATCTGCAAGACTGGCTGGCGCGCACCAACGAAATCGTCGACAAGTATCAGCCGCAACTGGTGTGGTTCGACTGGTGGATCGAGGAGCCGGCGTTCGGGCCTTACCTGCAGCAATTCGCCGCGCGCTACTACAACCTGGGCATCGCATGGAACAGGGGCGTCGCCATCAACTACAAACACAAGGCATTTGCAGAAGGCTCGGCCGTGTATGACATCGAGCGTGGGCAACTGCGCGGCATCAATCCGCTATTCTGGCAAAACGACACATCGGTGTCGAAGAATTCATGGGGCTACGTGACGAATCAGGATTACAAGCGCGCCGGCGACCTGATCAGCGATCTGATCGACATCGTGAGCAAGAACGGCGCGCTGCTGCTCAACATCGGCCCAAAGCCCGACGGCACGATCCCTGAACCAGAGCAGGTCATTCTGCGGGAAATAGGCGGCTGGCTGCGCATAAACGGCGAGGCCATCTACGACACGCGCCCGTGGAAGGTGTTTGGCGAAGGGCCGACCGAAGTCGCCGAGGGCAGCTTCAGCGACACCAAACGCAGCGCGTTCACGGCACAGGATTTTCGCTTCACGCAGCGAGACGACTGCCTGTATGCCCTCTGCCTGGCAAGGCCGCAAGGCGAGGCGGTGATTCGCGCGCCGGGCAGAAACGCCGGCCTGTGCGAGAGGCCCATCGCCGGTGTGAGCATGTTGGGCAACGATGCGCCGCTGGCATGGCGAGTGGAAGACGACGCACTGGTGATTTCATTGCCGGCGATTGATTTGTCTGATGTCGCGGCAACATTCAAGATCACCTTTGTCAAGTGAGTTGCAGCCGGCCGGCGCTACTTTGTCTTTAGCACGCGCAAAACGTCACCGCCATACGCGCTGAGCTTCCACGGTGTCATGCCGGCGATGCCTGCCATCTCTTCTACGCTGAGCGGGTTCAGCTTTGCAATCTCAAGCAACGTGGCGCTGTTCAACACGATGTCAAGCGACACGCCGCGCTGCTCGGCAACCCTCGCGCGCCAGCCGCGCAGGGCATCGAAGCGCGCGCGCTGCGCATCATCGAGCATCGCTTCCGGCCGGCCGCGATGTGGCGGATGCGCCGGTGGTTTCCGCAGCCGGCCCTCATGAATGATGCGCAACAGCGCATCACCATGGCGCGAGATCACGTAGTCACTCAAGCCATGAACGCGGTTCAACGCAGCGTGGGTGCTGGGCGTCTGCTCAGTCAGCGCCACCAGCACTGCATCATTGGCGATCTTGAACGGCGGCACATCGCGGCGCTGCGCCTCGGCTTCGCGCCATTCCCACAGCGCCGAAAGCAAACCGTGTTGCGCGCGCGGCACATCGCGCACACCCTTCATATCCCAGAACGTGCGCGCCTCGATCGGCTGCGCATCCTCGCCAATTGTCGCCAACTGCGCGAAGGCATCCAGCGCCTCCTCCCAGCGCCCTCTCGTCCTGAGTTCATCAATCTGCAACTCGCGCAGCGCCAAGAGCGAATGCGTGTCTTGCGCGGCATAGGTGACTTGTTGCGAGGTGAGCGGCCGGCGGCTCCAGTCGGTGCGCTGCATGCGCTTGTCACTTTGCACGCCAAACTTCTCTTCAAGGATGGCCGCGAGACCGGCGCGCGGCCATCCCAAAATGCGCGCCGCCAACTGCGTATCGAAGATGCGTGGAATGCGAAAATCGAACGCGCGCGCCAGCAACAGCGCATCGTTCTCCGCTGCATGCATGACCACCTCAACCGCGCTCAGCCTGCCGCCCAACGGTTGAATGTCCTTCACCCGCAGCGGATCGACCAGAAAATCAATGACGCTATCGCGCGCGCCGGCGCTCACCGAAAGTTGAATCAGGCATACCTTTGGCCAATAGTGAAACAGGCTGTCGGCCTCGGTATCCAACGCGATGCGCGGCGCATCGGCCAGCGCCGCCAGCATCTTGTCGAAGCCGGCGACTGTGTCGATCAGATGTGGTGTCATGGGCAATGCGGCGATTCGAAGCGATAGCCCTGTGCGGCAAGTTGCGGCAGCGCAATGCGATACGCATCCACCGTCTGCGAGCGATTGCCGCCGCCGTCGTGCGAAAGCACAAGCGCGCCGGGTCGCGCATTCTGGAGAATGGTGTTGACGATTTGCTGCGTGCCAGGCAATGCCCAATCCTGCGGATCGACGTTCCACAGCATCACCTGAAAGCCCAGCGCTTGCGCCCAGGTGCGGGTATTGCCATCCGTCGCGCCATAGGGCGGGCGCAGGCAATGCGGGCCGGCCTGCGCGTATGCCCCCTGCTCGCGCTGCACCGATTCAGTCCGCGTAACCTGCGCATCGAAATTTGACTTTGCCATGCCGGCCAGCGACGTATGGTTCCAGGTGTGATTGCCGATCGACATGCCGGCGCTGAGTTGCTCCTTTACGATGTTGCCCAATGCCGGCACTTGTTGCCCAATCTGAAAGAATGTCGCCTTCGCGTTATTCTGCTGCAGCACCTGCAAGATCTGCGGCGTCCACGTGCCATGTGGGCCATCATCGAAGCTGAGATACAGCACCTTGTCTTGTGCCGCCGGCACCGGCACATCCACTGCCGGCAAACTCTCAACACAAGCCGGCGTTACTACCTCACGTGAGACCCAGCCGATCGTGCCGTAAAAATCGACCCGATACCACGTCCCTTGGGGGTTGACGCCCGTCGCCGGCAATGAAGTGCCGGCTGGCACGATGGCCAGCACATTTGCATTCGTGCTGGGTGCATTGCGCAGATTCACTGCGCCGCTAAATGCGATGTTGGGCGTGCAAGCCGGCGGTTGCGGCGGTGGCACGGTCGGCACCAACTGCGCCGGCGGCTTCTGCCATCGCGCAAGCTTGATGCCATGCGATGGCGCCATGCCGCGCGGCGTTGGTGTCGTTTCGGGCAGTTGCGGCGGCTGCGGTGACTTCAGCGCCTGCCACGTCTCCACACCCACAGTGCCAGTGGGCAGCAGGCCTTGTGACTGTTGAAAGCGCACAACTGCTTCGCGGGTCTCTTGCGTATAGACGTCGCCGCTGGGACCTGGATCAGTAAAGCCAAGCCACGGCACCGCCGCAAGCCGCTCGTGCAGGCGGCGCATCGCCGGCGCAATGTCGCCACTGGTAATGAGATACCGCAATGTCCCCGACCCTGCATTCAGGTTTGACGCCTCGATGGCAATGATGAATTCATCATCGAAAGTGAGCGCAATTTGCATAGGCGCCGGCAGCGCCTGATTGTTTGTCTGCGTGAACACCGCCGTTACGACATTGGCCGCATGCGACCACGCGCCAACGCTGGTGTCGACTTCCAGCGTCTCAGCAGTCGCAAGTTGCGCCATCAAGGCAGCCGTGCCATCCGGGTTGAGCGCCAGATGGTATTGCGCATCGATTTGCCCGGGCGAATTGGCTGCGACGATGCGATATGCGCCGGCATAGTTCACCGGTTGTTCTGCCACCGTGCCGGCGATCAACCCTTCACGAACCAGAAAGTCGCGCGCCACCGCCGCCACCGGCTGGCCCTGCACCGTCACGCGAAAGTTCATCGCGCGCAGCGCATCATCAGTCAGCCTTGTGGCCAGAGGATTCAGGACATCGCGGATGGCCGGCGCGCGTTCCAGCGCCTGTTGCCGAACGACTGGCGCAACCTGATACGGCGGCAACCACAGCTTGTCATCGATCAATGTTGCAAGATCGAAGCCATTCACCTCGCCATCTGTGCCAAAAGCAACCACTGCATCAGTCTTGCCGGCGGTGAGCTGCTGATAGCGATCTGACGTGGGCACTGGCACGAACGTCAACGGCGTCGCGCCATACACGGCGCGGAAACCTGCCAGGCCATCGTTGCGCGTTTCAAACTCCGGCGGGCCGGCCAGCGTCAACGGCGTTCCCCGGCCGGCCATGTCAGCGGCCACGCGCGCAAAGTCACTCATCGTCACGATGCGCAGCTCGGCAGCGCGCGCCTTGGCCAGGGCGATGGCCTGCGCATTATCGATGTCGGCCGGCGCGAGCCATACCAGATTGAAGCGACTCGCATACTCCTTCGCCACTGTGTCGAACACAGCCAGTGGGTCAGTCTGCGTTGGCAGATTCAGCACATCCAACAATGCCGTGCCGGTGTATTCGGGATACAGATCGACCTCGCCGGCGAGGAGCGCGGGGTGGATCACCTCGGTTGGGCCAATCTTGAATTTACGTTCGACGTTGAAGCCGGCGTTCTCCAGCAGCAACGCGTACATCTCCGCCAACAATTGATCTTCGGCGACCAGTTTTGAACCGACCTTGATCGTGATGGGCTTCGCGGTGGGCGGCGCCGGCGGCACAGCGCATGCAGCAAGCATGAGCATGGCAGCCAATGCCGTGAAAGCAAATTTTCTGTGTTTGTCGTTCATATCATGTGTCGATTGTGCAGAGTGCTCATCAATGCCTGCGCACATCGAATAGATTGTTCAATCAACGTGCGCCGCAATGTCGCCAGCGCTCACGCGGATGGTGAGCGCGTCGCCGGCTTGCACATCGGCTGCGCGCTTCACCACTGCGCCATCGTGCAGCACGATGGCATAACCCCTGGCCAGTGTCGCCTGTGGCCCAAGCGCGTTCAGGGTCGCGCGCAACCTGTCCAACTGCAGCCGGCGCAACGCAATCACATGTTGCCGCGTCGCGTCCAGTCGCTCGCGCAATGCATGCAGTTGCCGGCGCTGCCCTTCAATGGCATTGGCCGGACTGAGATGGCGCAGCGCGCGCCACAGCGCCGCCACCTGCGCGCGCGCGTTGCTGATGCGCAGTGCCAGCATCCCGCGCAACCCTGCGCTCATGTCATCAACCGTTTGCCGCAACGCATCGATGTCCGGCGTGATGATCTCGGCAGCAGCGGAGGGTGTCGGTGCGCGCAGGTCGGCGGCAAAGTCGGTCAATGTGAAATCAATCTCATGGCCGACACCGCTGACCACCGGAATGGGGCATTCGGCGATGGCACGAACCACACGTTCGTCGTTGAATGCCCACAACTCTTCGAGTGAGCCGCCGCCGCGCGCGACCAGAATCACGTCGGGCTTGTCGCCATCGGGCAGCGCACACAGGCGATGGATGGCCTGCACGATCATCGCCGGCGCTTCTGCGCCTTGCACCAGCGTGTGCGCCAGCAGCACCTCGATCAGCGGGTAGCGCCGGCGCAGCACATTCAAAATATCCTGGAACGCTGCGCCGCTGGAGGAGGTGACGACGCCGAGCCGGCGCGGATGATCGGGCAATGCGCGTTTGCGCGCCGCATCGAACAAGCCCTCATCGGCCAGCTTCTGCTTTAGCCGCTCAAACTCGGCATACAGGTCCCCGGAGCCCTGTTGCGCCAGCGATTCGACGTAAAGCTGGTATGCGCCATCGCGCTCATATACGCCAACCCGCCCGCGCGCAATGACCGCATCGCCCTGCTTCGGCATTGCGCGCAGTCGCTGTGCCTGCTGTCGCCACATCGCGCACTTGATCTGCGACGCGCCATCCTTGAGCGTGAAATACAGGTGGCCCGACGCCGGCCGCGAAAGGTTGCCGATCTCGCCGGCGACGCGCACATCGGCCAGCACCTCATCGTTTTCGAGCAGATCTTTCACCCGCGCTGTCACCTCCGACACGCTCATCGGCTCCTCGGGTTGCAGGATGGACATGAATCCAAATTGTGTCATGGGACTGTGATGCCTTGATCATATCGCTCGTCGAGCGGCGGCAGGGGCAACTGTGTGACGCTATCGTAAACCACGACCGTTGCGCGCAAACTGCCGGCATAGCCGTTCAGCGCGAAGGGATGGCGATCCATCACGCGCGAGCCGGCGATCCACTTCAGCGTGGGAATGGCACCCAGCGCCGGCACGCTGTCGTGCGTTTGGTACAGGCCCTCGCCGGCGATGCGCGCCGAGATGATGTAGTCACGCACCAGCGGTCGCGCCGATAACCAGCGCAGGTCGAGTTTCAGATCATTTGCATCGCGCTGCATCGACGACCCGACCAACACCATCTGATTGGCAAAAGGCACATAGCGCTGGCCGGCGTTGACATTCGGCAAAACGGATTGCGTCAATGATTCACGCATGAAACCCGCCGGCGGCACGTCAAAGGCAAGTGACAGAAACTGCGGTTGCAAAATCGATGTAGCCGCGCTGAGGGTCTGCGGCGCGGCAAGCGACTGGCCAGCCGCATCGAGCAATGAGACGGTTTGTGCATTGGCGCCGAGTTGCCAGTGCAACCACACCCGCACCTGGCCGGCGCGGCCAGTGTCATAGTCCACGCCAATCAGGCGCGGCATCGTTGAAATGATGCCTGGTTGCTGAATAGGATGCATGGTCGCCGGCGGGTGGCTGGCTGGCGCGATCGTCATCTGTGACAGCGGCACGAACTCGCGCCCCTCGCCTGTTTGGAGTTGCACAATTCCAGCCGGCGTCGATTGATAGGCGCCGGCCAGCACCTCGTATTCTCCTGGCGGCAGATCCATCGGCGCAGCCAGCGCCAGGCGTCGCACGCGCACTGCGCCCAGCGTTTGATCGGGCGGGATGGCAATATCGGCATTTGCGGCCAGCCGACCATCTGGCCGCATGATGCGCACGGTGATGGCATCGCCAGTGCGCGGTGCGGCGCTGATCGACCACGCAAAATCAAGTGTGAACATTGCGCCGGCTTCAGCGCGAATGGCTGCTGCGTCTTGCACGCCGACGACCTGGATACGCTGATCGAAGATTGCGATGGGTGCACTGGTGATTGGCGCTGGCTCCACCTGCCACGCCGGCGCATCCGGCGCAGGGTGCGCATGCGCACCTAGCACTTGCAGCTCGCGCTCGAAAAACGATGTGATGAAGGTTGGATGCGCCTGCGCACTCTGCGCAGCCTGCTGTGCAAATGTCTGCGGATAGGGTTGCGCGCCGCGCGGAAACACATAGGCCACCGTCACATCGCGCCGCGCACCTTCGATGTCTTGCAGCGCCCACATCGGCGTGGCTTGATGCCATTGCGACAGCACCTCTGCGCCGGCCGGCGCGCCATGCATCACAGCTTCGGCATCCGCGCGCGCGCTGCGATCCTGCCCAAGTGCCAAATAGCTCGGCCAGCGCGCCACACCATCACGCGCCGCGAAGAAGCCGGCGATGATCAATAGAAGCAGCGAAAAGAGCGCCGTGAGATGTGGGAGCGATGCGCGGCGCATGTTATTTGACGCATCACGTGGCGCGTATGATCGCTCATCCCAAACTGCCAGCCCGGCCAGCGCGCAACAGGCAATGACCCAGCACGGCAGCGCATATTCAACCGTCTGCGGGGCGCGATAGGTGATGGTGATGAACAGGTGCAGCGCAAAGGCGATGAGCCACGCGATGCCAATGGCGCGCCGGCGCGCCATCAACCCGGCCCATGCAATCGCCATCAACAAAAGCAGCGGCGCGCTGAACTGGAATGTAAGCAGCGTGGGCAGCAAGGCAAGCCGGTCGAACAGGTAGGCCGGCGCGGCAAACGCGAGCATGTCGCCGGCAAATCCGCGCGCGAAGATATGGAAGAGCAGGCCATCCAGCGTGCCCAGATTGCCCGGAGCAAAGCGCGCGCCGGCGGCATCGCGCAGCGGAAGATATAGCCACACCAGTTGCGTGAGCAAAAAGGCGATCACCGCCTGCGGCACAACTCGCTTCAGCCGGCTGCGCTCTTCGCCGCGCCAGATCTCCACCCCCGCAAACGCGCCCAGCGTTGCGCCGATAAATACGAGCGAGACGTGATGACCAACGCCGAAGCCAAGCACGACTGCAAAGGCAATCAGCAATGTCGCCTTGCGGGTCGCATGCGCGTTCGTGGAGACCAACAGCATGAGCGAGACAAACAGCGCGGTGAAACTACGGATGTTGGTGGTGGTGGCTTGCGCCCAGAAGGTGGTGCTGAGGCCAAGCGCGAGAGCGGCGATGATGCCGGAGAGAAGAGGGAGGAAGTGAGCAGGCGAGAAGACGGAATCCCTCTTCGCGTTCTCCCTTCCAGAAACAAGTGCCTGCTGCACGGTGAGGCTGACAACAACGAGCGTGAGCGACGATGCGACAACTGAAAGGAACGAGACGCGCGCGAAGGGCGAGCCAATCGGCACTTGCGCAAAGAGCCAGCCGAGCATGGTGAACAACGGATAGCCCGGAGGATGCGGGATGCCAAGCGTGATCGCGGCGATTTGAAATTCACCACTGTCCGCCGGCTGCACATCGCCATTCAACGTGAGTGCGTAGAGCAGCACCGCTCCGATGAAGAGCGCGAGATGAATGACGGTATTGAGCAATGCGAAATGAGAAATGAAAAGTGCATTTCTCACCTCAGATTTCTCATGTGTGATTTCGCTGCTCATGCACTTTCCTGAACACCTCATGGGTGTCTGCGGCGGTGCGCTGCCAGGTGAATTGCGCAGCGCGGATGAGCGCGCGCGTGCGCAGGCGCTCATGCAATTCATCTTCGGTGCAGACAGCGATCAACGCGCCAGCCATCAGCCGCGCATCTTTCGGCTCCACCAGCATGCCGGCGTTGCCGACTACTTCCGCGATGCTTGCTGCATTGCTGCCCACCACCGGCACGCCACATGCCATCGCCTCTAGCGCCGGCAACCCGAAACCTTCGTACTCCGACGGATAGAGAAACGCGCGCGCGCCAGCGAAGAGCGCCGGCTTGTCTTCCTCAGCCACGCGACCGATCAGTCGCATGTCGTCTTTGATCTCCAGCGCCTTTGCCATCTCACCAAGCGTGGTGCGCGTGTTGTCATCGGTGGTCGCCGGCGTGTCGGCGCTGCCGCTGATGACAAGCGGGAAATCGTCGCTGATGCTCTCGCCGGCCCACACATACACCTGCATCAGCGTCTCGATGTTCTTGCGCGGGTCAAAACCACCCAGGTACAGCACATACGATTCGGGCAGGTTGTAGCGCTCAATCACGCGCGCGCGATCTTCATCGCGAACGATGGGTGAGAAGCGCGCTTCGACTGCAAGCGGGATGGCGGTGACGCGCGACGGCTCGAGTTGCAGGTGCTTCAGAACGTCCTGCTTGCTGAACTCCGAATCGGTAATGACGTGGGCGGCGTTGGGCGAGGCGGCGCGCACGAGGCTTGCGTAGGCGCGTTGCAGCGGGCCGCCGCGATACGCCGGCAGTGCAATCGGGATGACATCGTGAATGGTGACAACTGCCGGCACCTCACAGTGCAGCGGCGGCGCCCAATACGGCACAAAGGCGATGTCGGCTTTCATGCGCTTGGCTGCGGATGGAAATTCGTTTTGTTCGAACCACACCTTCGCCAGATCGCCGCGCCGGCGCGGCTGCACGCATTCGATCTCGACATCCGGCGCAATCTCACGCAGCGTATTTAGCAGATGAAAGGCGTATTGCCCGCTGCCGGTGGTGTGCTGTTCGGGCGAATCGAGAAACCAGGCGTTGACAGCAATTTTCATGAGTGCAGGTCAGTCAAGTAAATCATGTCGGACAAGTCGCCAGGCCGGCGGCGTGATCGGCGCAGGATGATGTTTGGCGCATACAATATGCGAAGCCGATTATGCCTGATTCAACCTTGCCAGACCTGTCGCAACTGCATCACCTTGCCATTGGCGCGCAGATCCGGCGCGCGCGCATGGAATCCGGCCGCTCGGTGCGCGATCTGGCAAAGCTGGCCGGCATCTCGTCGAAGCGGCTTGCAGCGCTGGAAACCGGCGAGACCGAGCCGGCGCTCAGTGAGTTGGAAGCGCTCGCGCATTTCCTGAATGTGCCAATCGATGCGTTGTTGCGCGACGATGACCCCGCGACCGATGAGCCGGGCCGGCAGCCCGATTTCAAGCGCATGGCCGCCTTGCGCCAGCGCATCATCGGCGCGCGATTGAAGCAGGCGCGACTGGATCGCAGCCTGTCCATCACCGAAACTGCCGAGGCATTGGGGCTGACCCGCGCGCAATTGCACAACATCGAGATGGGCCGGCGCCCTCTGCCTGTCTCGCGCATGTTGAAGCTGAATCAGTATTACGGCATCACGGTCGAGCAACTGCTCGATCTCGGCATCGGGCCAGTGGGCGAAAAGCAATTGCGCATGCTGCAACACGTGCGCTTCGATGCGCTGCCTGATGACGTGAAAGCGTTCATCACGAGCGCAGCATCACTGCCATTTTTGCAGGCGGCCATGCACTTGAGCCAATTGCCAAAAGAACAGTTGCACAGCGCGGCGAGGGTGTTG
Organism: Thermoflexales bacterium; assembly: GCA_039810125.1. Classification (GTDB taxonomy): domain Bacteria; phylum Chloroflexota; class Anaerolineae; order J036; family Brachytrichaceae; genus JBDHWI01. The sequence goes on from JBDHWI010000002.1 coordinate 50,885, forward strand.
AATGCAATCGGCGAGATGGGCGAACCGGCAGAAAACTGATCTTCACAAGCCGGCTTCACTGCGCAGGGATTTCCGCCACGACTTTCAAACCCATCCGCTCAAGCTCGCCACTTCCGCGAATCGATGGGTCGATGAAGTGCCAGCCGAGCGCAAGCGCCGCGCCGATGAGCAAGCCAAGCAGCACCCGCACCGGCAGATCGAAGCGACTGCGCAGTGGCGGGGCAACCGGCGCCGGCATGATCGAGTCCATCAAGCGCGCTGGCGCTGAATCAGCGCCCTTGAGTTGCGGCCAATATGCCTCGTAGTTCGTCGTCAACTCATCCACCACGCCTTGCGCGATCTGTGCAGCCTGCTCGGCAGTCGGCCAACTCACATAGACCGTCATCACGCTGCTGCGAAATTCGGAGCGCAGGCTGCCGGCCACCGGCGCAGGCAGAGTGATGCCGCGCTTGGCGAGTTGCCGCTCCACGCCGGCGGCAAATTCGCCCTTCGGGATGAGCAGCGAGAAACCTTGCGTGATGTATTCCGACGCCAGCCAGTTGTAATGCCGGTCGAAGTTGTAAACATCCGCGTGCAGTGGCTCGGGTGGAATGCCCATTGAAAAAGCCATCGTCACCTGATAGGTGACAGGCAACGCCGGCTTTGTCATGAGCAGGGTCAGCGCGACGATGATGACGGGGGGCATCAACACCAGCCACCATCGCCGCAGCAACACCCTTGCATATTCAGTCAACATCGCTCGTATTCTCTCGCGAAGTCGCAAAGTCGCAAAGGGGCGGGGAAAATGCGCGTCGCATCTCGCATCACGCGCCAATCACAACACATCATCGCGCTGCCCGGCCCTCAGTCGCTCAACGATCTGTTTCAGGTCAGCCACGCGATCAAGCGAACATACCAGCAGCGCGTCGGGCGTATCGACGATCACGAGATCTCTCACGCCCATCGTTGCAACCACGCGGCCATCACCACGAATCAAGGTGTTGGCTGTGTCGATGGCGATATGCTCGCCGACAAGGGCATTGCCGGCATCATCCTTCGGCAAAATCTCCAGCAACGAAGCCCAACTGCCGATGTCGCTCCAGTCGATGTCGACCGGTATCACAGCGACTTTCTCGGCGCCCTCCATGATGGCGTAGTCGATGCTCTTCTTCGGCGCGATCTCCCAGGCTGCCGCAAGCGCCTCGGCATACGCCGGTGTGCCAATCGCCGGCTCCAGCTTCGCCAGCGCGGCGGCAAATGGCGCTTGCTGCCGCGCAAACTCACGCAGCCCCACGCCAGTGCGCATGATGAACATGCCACTGTTCCACGAGTGCAACCCATCGCCGAGGTATTGCTCGGCAATTTCAAGCTTTGGCTTCTCGGTGAAGCGCAACGCTTTGAACACATCCAGCCCATACGATTCACAAAGCTTTTCGCCGCGCTCGATATAGCCAAAGCCGGTGGACGCAAACGCCGGCGTAATGCCAAGCGTGACGATGTAATCATCCTGTGCGGCGTCGTGCGCAACCTGCAGCGCGCGCTGAAATTCCGCCACCTTGCCGATGTGATGATCGGCAGCCAGAACGGCAATGGTGGCGCCTGGGTCCTGCCTGTGAATGTGCGCCAGTGCCAGACCGACCGCCGGCCCGTTATCCTTCGCGCTCGGCTCGATGATGTAGTTCGCCTCTGGGATCGCCGGCACTTGCTCCATGAAGATCGCTGCCATCTGCGCGTTGGTTACGACATGCACGCGCTCCACCGGAATGAGCGGCTGCAGGCGCAGCACGGTGACCTGAAACATCGTGCGCGCCTCGACCAGCGACAGCGATTGCTTTGGTTTGTTCTTGCGGCTGAGCGGCCACAAGCGTGTGCCGCTGCCGCCGGCCATGATCAATGCGTGAAACATCTTGTCAATACCCCTCGCGATGATTTGGAAACCGGAGATGCGCTGCCCGCGATCTCCAATCTCTATTCCCCGTTCTCCCTGCTCGCCTCGTAGCTCTCTCGCGCTTCTCGCACCAGCACATAGCTGGTGCCGCTGGCTTGCCGCACCATGCCCTTCAACTCCATCAGCGTCAGTGCCGTGGTCACCGCTTCCGCCGGCAAATCCAGCGCCCGCACCAGGTCGTTCACCTCAGTTGGCTCGTGGGTGAGCCTACCATAGATCGTGCGCTCGGTCGGGTCATCAGGCAAGGCGGCTTGTATCTCAGCCTGCACGGCCACCATGTTCAGGTTCAACTCTTCCAGCACGCTTTGCGTATCCAGCACCACCTTGGCGCCCTGCTGAATGAGTTTGTTTGGGCCGCGGCTGCTCTTGTTGAAAATGTTGCCTGGCACGGCAAAGACATCGCGCCCCTGCTCGGCGGCAAACTCGGTCGTGATCAATGCGCCACTACGCTCGTCGGCCTCGATGACCACGACGCCCAAGCTCAAACCGCTGATGATGCGATTGCGCGGCGGGAAGTTTGCAGCATCAGGCGGAGTGCCGATCGGATAATCGCTGACAATTGCGCCCTGCTCGGCAATCTGCTGCGCCAGCCGGCGATGCTCTGGCGGATACACCACATCCACCCCGCAGCCCAGCACGGCAATTGTGCGGCCACCCGCCTTGAGCGCAGCCTGGTGCGCAGCCGTGTCGATGCCACGCGCCATGCCACTGACCACCGTGATCTGGTTGCGCGCCATATCGCCGGCGAGCATCTCAGCCACCTCGCGGCCATACACGGTGGCGCTGCGCGTGCCGACGATGCTGATCGCAAAAGCGTCTGCATCGGTGATTGCACCCTTGATGAACAGCACTGGCGGCGGGTCGGCCACCTCGCGCAACAGCTTTGGATAATGCGGGTCGTCCCACGTCAGCGCGGTTGCACCAGCCTTGTGCAGTTGCGCCACTTCGGCATCCGGCACAATCACCTTGCGCGCCTCGCGCAGCGCGGCAATGGCTTTCGCATCGAGGCCGGCGGCCATCAGATCGAATTCGCCGGCGCTCCACGCCAGCCGCAACTCGCCAAAATGCGCTTGCAGCTTGCGCACGCGCACCGCGCCGATGCCCTTCACGCGGGCAAATGCAAGGTAATACGGCAGGTCAGTGGTCATCCGCTTGTCCGTGCTGTCTTTTCGATTGTCGTCATTCGCCGGCGAGCCTGCGCTGCCATTCACTTCCACTTGTTACGATTCCAAACCTGCCGGCACCACGACGACCATCACGCCTTCATCAAGGTTGATCGCGCGCACCACGCTCTCCAGCGCCGGCAACAGCAACTCACCGGCTGCAGTTTTCACCACATACACATCGTTACTGCCAGTCGCCAGCACCTCGGTCAGCGTGCCAATGGGTTCGCCGCCTTCGCGCTGCACGCGCAACCCCACTAACTGGTGTGAATAGTATTCACCTTCGGGCAAGGGCGGAAGGTCCTCAAGTTGGATTGCAACTGTCGCACCGCGCAATGCTTCCGCATCATTGCGCGTGACGACGCCATCCAGCCGCAACAATAGCGCACCCTGATGCATGCGCCGGCCGCGCACGCGGCGCGGTTGCGCTTCGTCGTTGAGATAGATGCGCCGCACGTCGTCGAGCGCGCCGGCGAATCCTGGCGCAAGCTGCACCTTCACCTCGCCGGCAATGCCATGCGCGCGGGTGATCTTGCCTACCGTGAGAAGTTGTGATGGTTGTTGCGTCATGCGCGATTCGTGTGTAACTTGCATCCCCGGGTGCAAAGCGCATCATAGACGCACACCCGGTGAATAGTGACAAAAAAAGGCGTTCAAGGATGAACGCCTTCGTCGACAAATCCAGCGGATTCAGTCGGTGATGTCGAGCATGATGCGCCGGCCCGAGCGATTGCCAGCCACCTTCAACAGGATGCGCATCGCGTTCGCCAGCTTGCCCTCGCGGCCAATCACGCGCCCTACCTCACCCTGCGCCACGCGCAACTCCACAAAGAGGCCGTTGCGGCTGCCCGATTCAGTCACGCTCACGGCATCAGCATTGTCAACCATGCCCTTGGCGATGAACTCGACCAACCCCTTTGCATCTGGCTGCGGACCACTCGGCTGCCGGTCATCGTGGCGGTCGTAGCGCCGGCCATCACGACGATTGCCATAGCCGCGCGATTGTGAGGATCGATTTCGGTTGTTGTAGCCCATTCCATCACAGCAGTGACAGCGCAGCGAGAAGTTGAGGTTTCCTGATGCGCTGCCCCCGCGACAGGTTTGTCTTAATCAGCGGTTTCGGCCTTTTTGGCCTTCGGCGCCGGCTTGCGGCCAATGCGCGTCTTCGGGTTGATGGCCGGCGCAGCGGCCACGGCGGCGGCGGCCTCGGCCAGCAACGTCTCAGGCGCCTCACCCTTCATCAAGCGCTGATAGCGCTCGGTCGTGCCGGTCTTCCGGAACAACTGCTGCACCGATTCACTCGGCTGCGCGCCGACCTTCATCCAATACAGTGCGCGGTCTTCCTGCACCTGCACGGTTGCCGGCTCGGTGCGCGGATTATATGAGCCGATGATCTCGATGAACGAGCCATCGCGCGGGGATTCTTTGTCGCACACCACGATGCGATACGTCGGCTGCTTCTTCAAGCCCATGCGGCGAAGTCGAATTCGAACCATTCCTGTCAGTCTCCTTGAAAGTCCCCTATTGTAATGGGGATTGCATTTTGTTGATGAGTAATGCGATCGGCAATTGGAGATTACCGACTGGAAAGGATGCAGTCGCCCATCTCGCATCGCCAACTGCGACACTTATTTTCTGCGCCGGCTCCCACCCATCAGCCCGCTCATCATGCGCATGCGTGGGTTGCTGGCCAGCTGCTTCATCATCTTCTGCGCCTCGCGAAATTGCGTGAGCAGTTGATTGATCTCCTGCACGCTTGTGCCGCTGCCCTTTGCCACACGGCGCTTGCGGCTCGCATTCAACACGTCAGGGTCGCGGCGCTCGTCGCGCGTCATGCTGCTGATGATGGCTTCGACGCGCTTCATCTGCTTTTCAGTCATGTCTGCCGGCATCTGCTTGGTCAGATCCTTCATACCCGGAATCATGCCGAGCAGATCATTCAGCGGCCCCATCTTTTTGATCTGCTGGATCTGGTTCAGGAAGTCTTCCAGATCGAAGCGCGCCGTCATCATCTTCTCGGCGGCCTCGGCAGCCTGCGCCTCGTCAAATTGCGCCTGCGCCTTTTCGATCAGCGTCAGCACATCGCCCATGCCAAGAATGCGCGAGGCCAGCCGATCGGGATGAAATGGCTCAAGCGCATCCGGCTTTTCGCCGACGCTGAGAAACTTGATCGGCACACCCGTGACGGCGCGCATGGAAATGGCCGCACCGCCACGCGCGTCGCCATCGACCTTCGTCAGCACCAGGCCGGTGATGCCAACGCGCTTGTTGAAGGTGTCGGCGATGTTGACGGCTTCCTGACCGGTCATCGCGTCGGCTACGAGCAGCACCTCCGCCGGCTTCACCTTCGCCTTGATCTCCTCGACCTCGCTCATCATGCGCTCGTCGATCTGCAGACGGCCGGCGGTGTCGATAATGACGATGTCCGACGCGGTCTGCACAGCCTTTTGGATGCCATGCTGCGCAATTTGCGGTGGCGACACTCTGTCACCCTCGCTGAAGACGGGGATGTTTAGCTGTTTGCCGAGCGTTTCGAGTTGTGTGATGGCAGCTGGACGATAGGTGTCACAGGCAACCATCAGCGGCTTGCGACCATCGCTGCGCAGGCGCAGGGCCAGCTTGGCAGCCAGCGTAGTCTTGCCGGCGCCCTGCAAGCCAACCAGCACGATCACGCGCGGCGCCGGGCCGCCCAGGTCAAGCCGGCCACCTTCACCCAGTGTCTTCAGCAATTCCTCGTGAACGATCTTGACTACGGCCTGGCCGGGTGTCAGGCTCTTGTGCACTTCCGCGCCGATGGCGCGCTCGCGCACGCGGGCAAGGAAGTCCTTGACAACCTTGAAGTTCACGTCGGCTTCGAGTAGTGCGACGCGCACCTCGCGCAGCGCCACATCCACGTCCTGCTCGGTGAGGATGCCGCGCTTGCCGAGGCGGTCGAAGATGCCCTGGAGCCGGTCGCTGAGTGATTCAAACATGCTGCAAAAAGCGGGCTATTTTAACGCAGAATGGAGTGGCTTGAGGGCCGATTCAACAGGCATTCGCAAGTGTGAACGCACCCTTCAACTCCGCCGCGCCGGCAGCGTTTCCATCTCGCCATTCACACTAACCACCGTCGCAGTTACGCGATTCGCACCGATCAGCACGCCCTCGCCGGCCACCGCGTGCAGCGTGCGCACGTAGCCCAGCGCAAAGCGCCGACCGTCGAATAGCGTGCTTTGTGCGCTGGTGATTTTGCCAATCGGCTGCAGTTCAACCGAGTAAATCACGTCGCCCCCGGCAAATTCGCCGGCGCCGGCTTGCAATTTCACCAATCGCTTCGCAATCTGACCTCGGCTGTCCATGCGCGCGATGATCTCCTGCCCGATGTAGCAGCCTTTGTTGAAGCTCACGGCGTCGATCAGGCCGGCCTCCAGCGGGATGTAGTCCTCACTGATTTCGTTGGGAAAGCGCGCATAGCCGTGCGCGATGCGCAGGTCATCGTAGGCGATGTGCGCGAGCGGTGTGCTGAGCGTCTGCGCGTTGCCGTTTGCCGCCGCCGGCTTCGGGCGGATAAGGTAGTAGCCGGCGCCAGCCATCGGCGGCGCTTTGATCACGATCACATCCTGCGTGGCAGCCAGTGAATACACCGGCTTGTCAACGAGATGATCTGCAGCGTGGCCGGCGGCATTGAAAATGAAATTCGCCGCGCCGTCACCAAAAATGCCAAGCATCAACTGCGCGTCGCTCTCGTCCTCGATCTGCACATCATCGTTGAAGAAGACGTACTTGCGCAGCCAAGCCGCCACCTTCGCGCTGTTGCCGCCGCCAGTGAGCAACAGGGTGGAATCGACGAAAGGCAGCGCCACCACGCAATCGACCATGCGCGCAGTGGGTGTGGTCAGCGCGGTGATTGCGCCCTGCCCCGGCCTCAACGCGCGCACCTCACCGCTGCTCATGCGATGCAAGAAGTCGACGCGGGTTTCACCGTGCAGCCGCACGCGGCCAAATGTGTTGGAGAGGTCGTAGACGAACATTTCGGAATTGAGCCATTGAGCGACTGAACCATTGCAGCAATGCGCATCAATGGCTCAATCATACAGAACTCAATGGCCCAATGTCTTGAGCCATACTTCCAGTTGCGCGCGATGCTCAGCATCGTGCTCGCCGCTGTCACCCCAGATGTGATCAGCCAGCGAGCGATTCTTCAACGCAGGGAAGCGCCCCTTTTGGAAGAGCGCGCCTTCATCTGACCACGCTTGCAGACGCTTGACAAGCTGGCTGTGCGCGCCGTGATAATCAGCCAGCACGCGGTCGAGCGGGCGATCCTTCTGCGCTTCGTAATCCTGCGCGTTTACATCCTGCCAGTCGGGGCTGTTCGATTGCGGCAACTGCAATTTCCCACCATGCTCAGCCTGAAACATCAGCGTGACCGCGCGTGACGACCACACCGCCAGATGCGCGAGGACGTCTTTCGCCGACCAATCGCCGGCGACGCCCGGCTCAGTCATGCGCTCTGCCGGCACCATTGCCAGCACTGCGTTCAGTTGCTCGCGCTCAGCCACTATGCTGGCGATCAACTCGCGCTTATCCATTCCCTCGATTACGGCTGCCCCTGGTGGTCGCGCTTGAACCACGCCAGCAGGTCGGCCATGTCTTGTGGCGTGAGCTGCGAGGAGAAGGTTGCCGGCATCAGGCCGGATTGGTAGGTTGCAACGATGTGGGCATTCGGATCGACAATGCTCTGATACAGATACTCATCCGGCCCCATGCCCGGCACCTGGGTCTTGGCATCGTCGTAGACGCTGTAAAACGATGGGCCGACGAGGCGCTTGTCCTTCTCCAGGCTGTGGCAGCCAACGCAGCCCTTTGTGTTGAAGAGCGTCTTGCCGTTGTCCGCGTTACCAGCCGGCAATTCACTGACGATCTTGGTGAAGTCGCCAGTTCTGGGCAACGCAGCCGCTGCCGGCGCGGCCTCGGCATTTGCGCCAGCAACCACACGCGGCGAGGGCGTCATCCCCAAAAACACACTGACCAGCACGAGCGAGATGATGAACATCCCAATTGCCACCAGCACTGGTTCATTGCGCGCAGTCACCTTGAACGGCTCGCGTTGCGGCCGGTCGGCGGGGTTGAAAGCCGCGCGCAGCGTCGTCATCTCTTCGTCGGTGGGCAGATTGCGATGGAAGAAGCGCGAGCCAAACTGGGCCAACCCGGCAATCACCGCCCCACCAACCAGCGCCAGCACCAGCGCAATCAGCACGCCGACCAGCACCATGAGCGCAGTGTTATTCGAGGGATTGACCTGTTCCTGATTGGGCGCAGCGGCGAAGGCTGTGCCTGCACCGAGCAGGGTTGAAGCGAACGTCAACGTGCCGGCGCGAAGCCACAATGAACGGAATGATTTCATCCTTTGCTCTCTCGCTTTGTAAAAATGGGTTTTCCTGTGCGTCTAGAAACTGCAACGGCTATTTTAGTCGGCCTTGCCCGAACTCGCATCTACAAAACTTTGAAAGAGTGCCATCATGTCGGGGCGGCCAGCGGTCATATCTTCGGGATGCCACTGCACGCCAACAAACCAGCGCCTGTCCGGCGCCTCGACCGACTCGATGATGCCATCCGGCGCGCGCGAGGTGACGACGAGACCATCGGCCACGCGTCCCACCGCCTGATGATGAAAGCTGTTGGTGCCGACCTCGCCGGCGCCGATAATCGCGGCAAGCTTGCTGCCCGGCTCCACACATACTTCGTGCAACACCTGGTCGCGCGCGGCGCCGATCTTGTGACCGCGGTGCTCCAGCGCAAGCGCGCTCTGCCACTGCGATGGGATGTCCTGGATGAGCGTGCCGCCGAGCGCGGCATTGACCACCTGGATGCCGCGGCAGATTGAGAACGCCGGCTTATCGTCCTGCATTGCCCACTGCGCCAACGCCACTTCGGCGCGATCGCGCTCAGCATCGATGCCATATGTCTCAGGGTGCTTTTCCTCGCCGAAGTACATCGGATCGATGTCGCTGCCGCCGGTGAACAACACGCCGCCGGCCTGCTCATACATCTCATGCATCGATTGCAGGTCGAGGCTGACCGGCAACATCACCGGCAGCGCACCGCACTCGATCAAGCTGCGAATGTAGTTCTTGCCCATCGTGAAACGGCGCATCTCTGGGTCTTGCACCGGTGTGGGGATGAGGATCAACGGTTTGGTCATAGCACCACTTCAAACCCCAAAGGCGTGGTCTTCAACAGATCGAGCGTTTCACAACCACGCGGAGTTCATTTGCCAAAAACAAACTCCCGAAGTGCTGCTTCGGGAGTATCGAGCTATTCGGCCTGATTCTGCGATTTTGCAGCAGCGGCTGCGGCAGCCGCCTTGCTGCCGGGAGCTAGTCGCTCTTTCAGGCGCGCCGACTTGCCGCGCAGGCTGCGGAAATAGTACAGCTGCGCGCGGCGCACCTTGGCGTGGCGCGTCACTTCGACGCGGTCGATGCGCGGCGAATTCAGCAGGTAGGTGCGTTCCACACCGATGTTGCTGCTGGCGATTCGGCGCACAGTGAAACTGGCGTTCGCGCCGCCCTTGCGCAGGCGGATCACGATGCCTTGAAACACCTGGATGCGCTCGCGGTCGCCTTCGACAATACGCTGATGAACGCGAACGGTGTCTCCGGGCGAAAGCTGCGGGATCTTCGCGTTGGCTTGCAGGCTCTTTTCGAGCGATTCAACGAGATTCATCGGAATTTCTCCATTTGTTCATTGCGCCATTCAGCCATCGGCAGCGCGTTCAACGCGCGTGCAGCCAAATGGCAAAATGATCAAATGCCCAATCGCTTTAGCGCTTGGTGTAGGTTGGGCCCTTGCGCGCGCGCTTGAGGCCGGGCTTCTTGCGCTCCTTCTCGCGCGAGTCGCGTGAGAGGTAGCCGGCGGATTTCAACGCAGCGCGATATTCAGCGTCCACTTCCAGCAGCGCGCGCGCAATCGCCATGCGCGAGGCAATGGCCTGACCGGTCGTGCCGCCGCCCAACACCTTCACGCTGACGTTGTAGCGCGCATCTGCGCCGGTGGCCTTCAGTGGCGCATTCACGGCAATCTGGTCGCCCTCGCGGCCAAAGTATTCGTTGACCGGCTTGTCGTTTACAAGAATCGTGCCGCTGCCCTGCGGATACAGGCGCGCGCGGGCGGTGGCTTCCTTGCGCCGGCCCACACCTTCAAAATATTGCTCAGTCGTTTCTGCCATAGCTCTCTTTGTTAAAAACAATTGACAATGTGTAATTCTGATTTTCTCTATGCCGCGCACAGAGAATCATCACCCATTGCCAGTTGCCACTGTCAGCCCTTGATCTCCAGCGGCTGCGGCTTCTGCGCGGCATGCTCATGCTCAGAACCGCCATACACCTTCAGCTTCTTGATCTGTTGCTTGCCCAGCCGGCCATGCGGGATCATGCCCCACACAGCTTCTTTGATCACGCGCTCGGGCTTCTTGGCCAGCACCTCACGCAAGGCGCTTTCCTTGTAACCGCTGTCATAGAGCGAGTGACGCGAGTACATCTTCTCGGTCATCTTGTTGCCAGTCACGCGAATCTTCTGCGCGTTGATCACGATGACGTAATCGCCGCAATCGACGTGTGGCGTGTACATGGGCTTGTGCTTGCCCACGATGATCTGCGCGACCTGGCTGGCCAGTCGGCCCAGCGTGACGCCATCCGCGTCAACAACGTGCCACTTCTGGCTGGCGCGCGCCTCTTCGGGCTTGGCCGTGTATGTCTTGCTCGTCTTCATCTTTGCACCTGATACTTCACATCCACGAGGCACAGTCCGCATGCAGGCGCAAGGCCTTTGATCCGCTGTGCATCTTTGCTTTCCAGAATTTCCAACAACTCGCCGGCGCTCAACTGCCCCTGCCCTACTCGCACCAGCGCCAGCGTCAACCGGCGCACCATGCGAAAGAGAAAGGCGTTTGCCTCGATCGTAAACACCAGCGCGTCGCGCTCATTTTCTTCTTCACGCCATGCCGCCCGCAGCACGTCTCGCACAGTCGTCTCCGCTTCGCGACCTGATGGCGCACTGCCGAAAGCGGCAAAATCATGCGATCCAACCAACCGTGCGGCTGCACTGTTCATCAGCGCCAGATCCGGCTTGCGATCAAGCTGCCACGCAGTTCGCCGCAACAGCGGCTGACGCACTTCGCCGGCAAGGGCGGTATATTCGTAGGTTCGGCTCTGCGCATCGAAACGCGGATGAAAGTCCGTGCCGCACTCCGCCACCTCCCGCACCGCCACATCCTCTGGTAACGCCACGTTGAGCGCCCTCGTGAGCGCATCCAGCGGGTGTCGCCAGTCAATCTCAAACGCAATCACCTGACCGGTGGCATGGACGCCGGCGTCCGTCCGCCCTGCGCCAATCACGCCGATCTGCCGGCCACTCACCCTCTCCAGTGCTGCTTCGATCTCTCCTTGCACCGTCCGCACATTGGCCTGCCGCTGAAAGCCGAAGAACTCGGTTCCATCATAGGCGACCTTTGCGCGAAGCCTCATCCTAGACCCACTCGATGATCGCCATCGGGGCGTTGTCGCCCTTGCGCGGGCCGAGCTTGCTGATGCGCGTGTAACCACCCTTGCGCTCGGTGTAGCGCGGAGCGATGTCCTGGAACAGCTTGCGCACGGTGTCTGCGCCGCCATTCACCTGCGCTGCGACAAGCCGGCGCGCATGCACCTGCTTGCCCTTGTCTTCCACCAATCCGCCCTTTGCAATTGTCACCAGTTTCTCCGCCTGGTCGCGGATGGCCTTGCACTTGGCCTCGGTCGTTTGAATGCGACCGTGGTCGATCAGTTCAGTGACCAGGCTGCGGCGCAGCGAATTGCGCTGTGCGGTCGGCCGGCCCAGTTTGTAACCAGATACCTTGTGTCTCATCTCATTCCTCGTCTTCGCCGGCCATTTCCGAAGACAAACCGTCCTCAGAGCCTTCCTCTTCCTGTGGCAACAAACCGCGCGCGCGCAGCTTTTCCTTCAGCTCAGTCATCGACTTTTCGCCAAAGTTGCGCAGGTTCATCAGATTGCCACCGTTCTTTTCCATCATTTCGAGCAGGTCGCCGATGCTGGAGATGCCAGTGCGCTTGAGCGAGTTATAAACGCGCACACTCAGCTCCAGGTCCTCGATGGGCTTGTCACCCCATTCGCTGGGGATGCCCTTGCTCTCGGCATCAGTGTCCAGCATGACATCTTCGAGCGTGCCGGCGCCGGCGATCAGTCGCAAGTGCTGCACCAGGGTGGTGGCAGCCTGCGACAGGGCATCCTGCGGGCGCATCGTGCCGTCCGTCCAGATCTCGATGACCAGGCGGTCGTAATTGGTGGTCTGGCCGATGCGCGCCGGCTCAACGGCGTAGTTGACACGGCGCACCGGGCTGAAGATCGCATCGACGGGCAACTCGCCAATCGGCAGTTTGCCGCGCTGATCCGCAGGTGAATAACCGCGACCAGCCTCCACCTGAAATTCAATGTCGAGCCGTGCCTTGTTCGAATCGGTCGTGAACAAATACAGTTCTGGGTTGACGATCTCGATTTCGGGCGGAGCCTGAATGTCGCCGGCGGTCACCTGACCTTCACCGCGCACTTCCAGCCGCATCCGCATCGGACCGTCACCTCTCATGCGCAGGCGGACCTGCTTCACGTTCAGCATGAGTTGCGTGACATCTTCCTTCACGTCGGGGATGTCAGAAAACTCATGATGCACATCGGTGATGCGCATCGAAGTAATGGCAGCGCCTGGCAGCGAGCTGAGCAGGGTGCGCCGCAGCGCGTTGCCCAGCGTGATGCCGTAACCCGGCTCCATCGCGCCGATGATAAACCGGCCATAATCGCGAGTGAGCGCGTCGCCTTCAACTTTTGGAAAAACGGGTGCTGATAGCAAGGCTTTTGCCTCCAGCAGGGATGAGCGGCGCGAAACGCGACCGCTTCCCCCTGCACTGTTTTAGCGCGAGTAGTATTCGACGACGAGCTGTTCCTTGATCGGCACGTCGATATCCTCACGCTTCGGCAATGCAGCGATGATGCCGGTGAGCGCAGCACGATCCGCCTGCAGCCAGGCCGGCGTCGGCCCGCCGTCCTTGTTGCCGGTCAGTTCACGGAAATAGGGCAGCTTCTTGCTCACGTCGCGCACGGTGATCTTGTCGCCGGCTCGCACCAGATACGATGGCACGTCGACTGGGTGACCATTGATGTTCAGATGGGCGTGGCTGACGATCTGGCGGGCAGCGGCGCGCGATGGCGCAAAACCCATGCGATACACCACGTTGTCGAGCCGGCGCTCGAGCAAAATCAACAACTCGGAGCCGGTCACACCACGGCGTTGCTGCGCAGCGCTGTAATAGCGGCGGAATTGCGCTTCAAGCACGCCGTAGATGCGGCGCATCTTCTGCTTCTCGCGCAACTGCTGCGAATAGTCGCTGGATTTCTGGCGGCGGCGCGCCCGCACGTTGGGGCCATGCTGGCCTGGCGCAAAGCCGCGCCGTTCAAACGCGCACTTTGAGGTCAGGCAGCGCGCGCCCTTCAAAAAGAGTTTTTCGCCCTCGCGGCGGCACAATCTGCAAACGGGTTCAATATGTCGAGCCATTCTTTCTTCTTTTCGCGCAAGTCAATCTGTTTACGACGGGCCGTCTTCTTCCAGGTCGCACTGCGCAGATCAATGGAATCGGTAAAGAGCAATTGGCAGGAAGTAATTGGCATCGCGATAGGCGCACTGACGTGACGCTGCAATGCCCCAACCACCTTCTGCAGCCAAGGGCCTAGACGCGGCGGCGCTTCTTGGGCCGGCATCCGTTGTGCGGCACAGGCGTAATGTCGGTGATGGAGCGGACGCGCAGGCCGGTGCCTTGCAGCGCGCGCACAGCAGACTCGCGGCCGGGGCCGGGGCCTTTCACGAAGACATCCACTTCCTGCATGCCGTTATCGGTTGCCAGGCGATAGGCGTTCTGCGCGGCGATGCGCGCCGCAAACGGCGTGCTCTTGCGATTGCCGCGGAAGCCGGCAGCGCCGGCGCTGCCCCAGCAAATGGTATTGCCGGCCTTATCAGTGACCGTAATGATGGTGTTGTTGAACATGGCTTGGATGTGCACCACACCCTGCGCCACATTCTTGCGCGCGCGCCGCGGGTTTGTCTGCCGGCGCTGCGTGCGATTCGATGCTGCTTTGCCCATTCAGTTTCCTCTATTGGCTTTTGCCGTCGGCCATTTGCGCAATACACCAGCAAACAGCCAACAACGGATAAGCACTACTTCTTCTTTGCGCCACGCCGGCGACCGCGTCCGGCCACCGTCTTCTTCACACCCTTGCGCGTGCGCGCGTTGGTGCGGCTGCGCTGGCCGCGCGTCGGCAGGTTGCGCTTGTGGCGCAAGCCGCGATACGAGCCAATCTCGATCAGGCGCTTGATGTTGAGCTGCACCTCACGGCGCAAGTCACCCTCCACCTTGTATTCCTTCTCGACAATCTCGCGCAACACCACCGCTTCCGCCTCAGTCAAATCCTTCACGCGGGTCGCGGGGTTGATATTGGTGTGCCCAAGAATATCGGCAGCCGCCGGCCGGCCGATGCCATAGATATACGACAAGCCGATGTCGATGCGCTTATTGCGCGGCAAGTCCACTCCTGCAATACGTGCCATATTCCCTCGAATTCTGAAGGTTGAATCGCGAATCTTGAGCCCACAATTTCGAACTCAAAACTCTCGATTCAACATTCCCTAACCCTGCCTCTGCTTATGCTTCGGATTCTCACAAATCACATACACGCGGCCGTGGCGCTTCACCACTTTGCACTTCGGGCAGCGCTTCTTCACTGATGATGCAACTTTCATGGTCGACCTCTTCGCTCCTGCTTGCTGTCGCAATACAACGGCAATCACGTTACACGTCAACGTCCGACTTGCACGTTTGTTTGCGCGAGCCGGACGTCGGCGATCAATTGCTGCTAAACCAAAGTCAGTATTTCGGCGTCACCTTCGGTGATGACAACCGTATGCTCAAATTGGGCGGACAGTTTACCATCAATCGTAACCACTGTCCATCCATCCTTTTTGATTTTCGTCTCGGGCCGGCCTTCGTTGATCATCGGTTCCAGCGCCAGTGTGAGGCCTGGGCGCAGCAACATGCCGGTGCCGGCGACGCCAAAGTTTTGCAGGCCAAAACCCTCATGCAACTCGCGCCCAACGCCATGGCTGGTGTATTCGCGCACCACGCTAAAACCGCGCGGCTCAGCCACGCCCTGGATGGCTGCGCCGATGTCACCGCCACGATTGCCGGCGCGCGCTGCTGCAATGGCCGCCTTCAGGCAATCCTGCGTCACCTGCATCAGCCGCTCAGCTTTCTCACTCACACGCCCCACGCCGACGGTGATGGCTGAATCGGCGTGATAGCCCTTGAAAATCGCGCCAGTGTCGATTTTGATGATGTCGCCTTCCTTCAGCCGGCGGCTGCCTGGAATGCCATGCACGATCTCCTCGTTGATCGAGGCGCAGATGCTGGCTGGAAAAGGATAGGGCGCGCCGCCCGGCTGATAGTGCTTGAATGATGGCTTTGCGTTGTGCTGCGTGATGATTTGCTCGGCAAGCGCGTCCAGCTGTTGCGTAGTCACACCCGGCTTGACAGCGTTTTTGCATTCCGCAAGCACAGTGGCCACGATCCTGCCGGCCTCACGCATCAGCGCAATCTCTTGCGCGCCCTTCAACACAATCATCGCTTCAAGCTTGTCCCTTCGCCGGCGGCTCACAAGGCACTTCGTCGCCCACGATCTGCATCAGCAGCTGATGCACGAACTCAATAGTATGCTCACCGTTCACCTCGCGCAGCAACCCACGTGCACGGTAATACTCGATCAGCGGCTCGGTCTGCTCTTCATAGACACGGATGCGCCGCGCCTGTGTCTCAGGGTTGTCATCGGAGCGCTGGAAAAGTTCACCTGTGCAAACGCTCTTCTTGCAACCTTCACGTGGCGGCAGCGACTCATAGCTGAACACTGCACTGCAATCTCGACAGGTCCAGCGGTGGCTCAGGCGCTCCATCAACATGCGCTCGCGCACGCGAATGAACGGCACCACTGTGATGCAGCGGCCAAGCTCCCTCAACAATTCATCCAGCGCATCAGCCTGCTTGATTGTGCGCGGAAAGCCATCCAGGATGAAACCATTGGCACAGTCGGGCCGCGAAATACGATCGCGCACCATGCCGATGGTGATTTCATCCGGCACCAGTTCGCCACGGTCGATGTTCTGTTTCGCCAGCTTGCCCAACTCCGTTTCGGCTTTGATGTTCTCGCGAAACAGATCGCCACTGGAGATATGTGCGATGTCCAGATTCTTAGCCAGCAAGACGGCTTGTGTGCCCTTGCCGGCGCCTGGCGCGCCCAACAAAACAATCCCGTGCATCATTCACCTTAAAAATCCCAGTGGTTGAACGATCACCACTGGGATTTCACATGTCACTTGATGAAGCCCTCGTAATTGCGCATCATCAGTTGCGCCTCGAGTTGCCGCATCGTATCCAGCACCACACCCACCACAATCAGCAAGCCGGCGCCCGACAGCAGCAGGTTGTTGCCGCTGACCGGCCGCAGGAACGACATGCCCGGGATGTTCGCGACAAAGCCAAGCAGGAACGGCAGAATGGCGAGCAAGCCCAGAAACAGCGCGCCTACCAGCGTCAGCCGGCGCATCACCTTCGTGATGAACATCTCGGTGCTTTTGCCGGGTCGAATGCCTGGAATGAAACCGCCCTGCTTTTGCAGGTTCTCCGGCAGGTTCTGCTGCTGCATCATCACATCGGTGTAGAAGTAGGTGAAGCCGACGACAAGCAGGAA
>JBDHWI010000003.1:0-63552 GCA_039810125.1 Thermoflexales bacterium
GCTCATGCCTTTGCTGCGCGCAGAAATTCCTTCACGCACTGCACGAAGCGCTCGGGCTGCTCGCGGCGGATGTTGTGACCGGCGCCGGCGATGTTCACCACCTGCAACTGCGGCACGAGCGATTTCAATTCATCCGCTTGTTTGGCCGAGGTGATCGCGCCCAGCGCCGGATCGGCGGTGATGAGCAGGGCAGGGCAGGTGATGCGCTGTACAGCCTCGCGCAGGTCCAGGCCGGCGCCGCCAAAGCCGCTCAACACGTTGAAGCTCAGGCGCAATTTCGAATCGGCCCACGGGCCGCGCTCCGCCTCCGGCCAGTTTGGGTTCGACTTGCGGTTGCTCTCGATCATCTCCTCGCGCGTCAGGCGCTTGAGGTCGATGATCCAACTACCCATGCCACGCCGGCGCTCGGTTTGGGCGCCGGCAGCGCGTTGCTCCCAGAAGGGCGGCGGGTCTTCCAGCACGATCGCGCCTGGCAGGGCAGGGTGCAGGCCGGCGAGCGCGAGCGTGGTCACTGCGCCCATCGAATGCCCCATCACGACCGGCTTTTCAAGGTTGAGCGCCGCGATCACGCCGGCGACGTCGGCGGCGTGCTGATCGTGGCCGTAACCGCTCTCCGGCCCATCCGAGCGGCCATGCCCACGCGCGTCGACCAGGATGACGTCGTAGGCGTCTTCAAACTGCTGCGCGATGGGCGTCCAGCACAGGCCGTCATCGGAGAAGCCGTGCAGCAGGACGAGCGCCGGCTTGTCGCCGTCGCTGCGCGTGACGTGCAGCCGGATGCCATTTGTTTCGATCAAACTCGATTGCCACATGATGTCTGCGCCGCCGGCGGTGAACGCGCGCCAGCGATGCATTTTCATTGTAGAGCCATGTCGAAAAATGGCGAAAGATTTGCGTCCTGTGGTGAAATACTCCCCATGACAACCCCCATCGTGATCGGCGTGGATGGCGGCGGCACGCGCACTCGCGTGTGCGTGGCTGCACTGGATGGCGCCACGCTGGCGTTGCACGAGGCCGGCGCCTCTGGCGTCAGCGCGCATGGCATGGCCGGCGCGCAGCGCATTCTGCGCACTGCCATTGAGGCGGCGCTGTTGCAGGCCGGCGCTCACGTGCGCGACCTGCGCGCCATCTGCTTTGGCCTCAGCGGGGTCGATCGCCCCGACGAGCGCGGGCCGATGCTGCAATGGGCGAGGGCGCAGTTTTCTCCGCGCGCGGAGATGGTGAACGATTGCGAGATCGTGTTGGAAGCCGGGGCCGAGGCTGGCTGGGGCGTGGCGCTGATCGCCGGCACCGGCGCAATCTCGTTTGGCAAGTCACCACACGGGGAGCGCAGCCGCGCCGGCGGCTGGGGCTACCTCGTCGGCGATGAGGGCAGCGCCTACGACATCGCCCGCGAGGGGTTGCGCGCCGTCCTGCGCGCATCGGATGGGCGCGGCGCGTCGACGCGGTTGGTCGACGCCGTCTTGAGCCACTTCAGGATCGACCGCGCCTCGGCGCTGGTGCCGGCGGTGTATCGCCACAATGCGGGCGAGGCCGGCGCGTCGCCCATTCGCCCGGATCAGTTGGCCGCCCTCGCGCCGCTGGTGACGCAAACCGCCGCAGAGGGCGACGCGGTCGCGCAAGGCATCGTGCAGCGTGCCGGCCACGAGTTGGCGCTGAATGTGCTGGCAGTGGCGCGGCATCTGCGGCTGCCATCCCCCGCGCCGCTGGCGCTGGCCGGCAGCCTGCTGCTGAAGGTGGATGCGGTGCGCGCCGGCCTGATGGCTGCGCTGGCGCAAGCGGAATGGGAATTCGCGCCAGTGGCGCAGGTGAGTGAGCCAGTGCGCGGCGCAGTGAAGGTGGCACTGCGATTGGCGCGTGAAAAATGAAATCGCTCAGGGCAACTTGCAAGATAGCGTGTCATAGGGGCAGCCGGCGGTTGTTCGCTGTTGGCGTCCACCGGATGCCCCTGCGATATCTTGCTTGCAAAATGTGCTGGGCGCCTTTTGCCCCTGGCGATCGACATCGCGCCCATGCCTGCGCAGCTTCTGTCCACGAAGGTGGATAGTCGGCCACAGGTCACCAACGCGCTTTCGAAACGCCAGCTATTGCAATGCCGGCCTCAACGGTGCAGTTGGCGCAGCGGGCGTGTTGCCGGTTGCCGGCAGGTTCTGGAACTGGCTCATATACAGGTTGTAGTAGAAGCCGTGTTCGGCCAGCAACTCCTTGTGCGTGCCGCGCTCCACGATCTGCCCCTTGTCCAGCACCAGCAGCATATCGGCATTCTGGATCGTGCTGAGGCGGTGCGCGATGACGAAGCTGGTGCGCCCTTCCAGCAGCACATCGAATGCCTGCTGGATCATCCGCTCGGTGCGGGTGTCCACGCTGCTCGTCGCCTCATCCAGGATCAGGATGCGCGGGTCGGCCAGCGCCGCGCGCGCGATCGATAGCAGTTGGCGCTGCCCTTGGCTCAACCCCGCGCCGCGCTCGCCCAGCACGGTCTGGTAGCCGTCGGCCAGCCGCCCAATGAATTGATCGGCGAGCGCGAGCTTTGCGGCGGCGATGCACTCCTCGTCGGTCGCACCGGGCTTGCCGAAGCGAATGTTCTCCATCACGGTCGCGCTGAACAAGAATGTGTCTTGCAGCACGATGCCGATCTGCCGGCGCAGGCTGACCTGGGTCACGTCGCGCACGTCGATGCCGTCGATGGTCACGCTGCCGCTGGTGACATCGAAGAAGCGCGGGATGAGGTTGATGATGGTGGTCTTGCCGGCGCCGGTTGGGCCGACGATGGCGATGGTCTGGCCAGGCGTTGCGCTGAAGCTGACATCCTTCAACACCGGCTCGCCGACGTTGTACTCCGCCGAGACGTGACTGAAGGCGACCGCGCCGGCGATCTGTGGCATTGGCTTCGCATCTGGCTTGTCGACGATCTCGACCTTCTGGTCGATCAGGTTGAAGATGCGCTCGCCGCCGGCGACTGCATTTTGCAGGTTCGTCCACAACACCGAGATTTGCTGGATGGGCTGGTTGAAGCGCTGCACATAGCCCATGAAGGTGACGACCAGGCCGAGCGAGACGACCGTGCCGAACAACTCGCCGCCGGACAGCAGCGCCGCGCCGCCCACGCACACCACGATTGCCAGCGCCACGTAGCCCAATGCCTCAAGCGCCGGCGCGAGCGCGCTGGTGAATGAGACGGCCCGCACGTTGGCATCGCGGTTGGCCGCGTTCACCTGCCGGAAGTTCTCGATATTCTCATCAGCGCGGTTGAAGGCCTGCACCTCGCGCACGGCCGAGATGGTCTCCTGTAGTTCGGCGTTGACGCTGCCCATCTCGGCGCGGCTCTTGCGGAAGGCCTTGCGCGCCTGGGTTGAGAAGAAGAGCGTCGCGATGACCATGAGTGGCATCACGCTCATGCTGAGCAGCGCAAATGGGATGCTGCGCGCCAGCATGTTGTATGCGATCCACACCAGCAGCAGCGCGCCACTGAAGACGCTGACCAGCGCAAAACCGAATGCCTGCTGGATGGCTTCGGCGTCGGCGGTGATGCGCGCCATCAGGTCGCCGGCGTCGTTCTTGGTGTAGAAGCCGAGCGAGAGCTGATGCAGCTTGTTGAACACGTCGACGCGCATCTCGCGCAGCGCCTGCTGGCCGGTCCACGACATCACGTAGAAGGTTATGCTGGTCAGTACGGAGCCGACGATGTAGAAGAAGACGATGAACAGCGTCAGCCGCCCCAGGCCGGCGATGCGCTCATCTGGCGTCAGGTCTGGCGAGGGCGAAGGTGTGCCATTGGACAGAAACGCGCTGCGGATGGCAGTGTGGTTGATGTCGTTCGCCGGCGCGTCTGCTGCCAGCCAGCAGTTGGTCTGCGCGTTGGTCTGCGTGCTTTCGCCGGCGAAGTTGCCGAAACCGGCGCTGGCTGCCGCCGGCGTCAGATAGCAATCGACGACCTGGCCCGACAACTCCGGCGTGATGACCTGCGCCCACGTCGAAATGATGACCAGCGCCAGCACCAGCAGCAGGGCATACCAGTAGTGCCTGAAATACTTCCAAAAGCGCGCCATCGTTGTGGCAGTGTTGACGGGCTTCGATGTTTCACCCCTGAACAGGTGTCTGTTGTCTCCACCAAACATGGTTCTCCTTGCTATGCGCTGGCTGCCTGCAATTCAGGCTGCGCTTGATCGGCATCGCCCACCAATTGTGAGTTGTAGATCTCTGCGTAGATTGGGTTGTCTTCGAGCAGGTCGGCATGTTTGCCGCGTCCCACGATCTGCCCCTTGTCCAGCACCAGAATCTGGTCGGCATTCAAGACGGTGCTGATGCGTTGGGCGATCACCACGCTGGTGCGCCCCTTCATCAGCTTCGTCAGCGCGCGCTGAATCACCCCTTCGGTGGCGAGGTCCACGCTGCTGGTGCTGTCGTCGAGGATGAGGATGCGCGGGTCGAGCAACAGGGCGCGTGCGATCGCGATGCGCTGCTTTTGGCCGCCGCTCAATG
This sequence comes from Thermoflexales bacterium, assembly GCA_039810125.1. Taxonomy (GTDB): domain Bacteria; phylum Chloroflexota; class Anaerolineae; order J036; family Brachytrichaceae; genus JBDHWI01. The sequence continues at coordinate 4,483 of JBDHWI010000003.1, forward strand.
TCGTGCCGCGCTCGCTCACCGGCGTGTCGTAACCCTGCGGGAATGACATGATGAAATCGTGCGCCGCGGCCGATTTGGCTGCCGCGATCACTTCGTCCATCGTCGCGTCCGGCCTGCCGAAGGCGATGTTGTCGCGGAGGGTTCCGCTGAACAGGGTGGTCTCTTGCAGCACGATGCCGATCTGCGAGCGCAGCGAGTCCAGCGTGACATCGCGCACATCGTGGCCGTCGATTAGGATGCGGCCGACGCTCGGATCGTAGAAGCGCGGAATGAGGTTGATGATGCTGGTCTTGCCAGAGCCAGTCGCGCCGAGCAAGGCGATGGTTTGGCCAGGTTCGGCGGTGAAGCTGACGCCTTGCAACACGGGGGTGGCATTGCCGGCGTAGTGAAAACTCACTTCGTCAAATTCGATCCTGCCGTTGACGGGCGGCAGAAGCGTCGCATCCGGCTTGTCCTTCACGTCGCTTTCGGCATCCAGAATTTCGAAGATGCGCTGACCCGACGCGGACGCCTGGCCGATTTGCGTGACGATGAGGCCCAGTTGCGCCACCGGCAGGAAGAGGTAGATCAAGTACAGGCTGAATTCCTGCCATTGACCGAGCGTGAGCGTGTCGTTGATGATCTGCCGGCCGCCAAAATATGTTGCTGCAGCCTGGCCGAGGTTTGCGACCATGAAGATGACCGGTAACAGGAATGCGAACACGCGCGCTACCTGCAACTGTTGCTTGACCAGGTTGCGCGTTGCGGTCTCGAACTTCGCCTCCTCCTCCCGCTCGCGCGTGAATGCCTTCACCACTTTGATGCCGGCGACGTTCTCTTGCAGGATCGTGTTCAAGGCCGAAAGGCGCATCTGCACCCGCCCGGACAGCGGTCCGACAACTGTGCCCAACACCATGACCAGCACGAGCGCAATCGGCAGGATGGGCAGCGCCACCAGTGCAAGTTGCGCATTCGTGGTGAACAGGATGATCAGCGTGCCGGCGATCAGGATGATGGTGCCGATCAATTGCAGGAAGCCCTGGCCGATGAACAGGCGCACCTTCTCCACGTCGTCGGTGGCGCGGATCATCAGTTGGCCGGTCTGGTTCTGGTCGTGATATGAAAATGAGAGCTGTTGAATCTTGGCGTACAGGTCGTTGCGAATGTCATAGGCCACGGCCTGCGAATTTCGCTCCGCCCAATAGGCCTGCAGGAAGGCGAAGACGCCGCGCACGGCTGCGAAGACGACAATGGTGATGCCGGCGGTGAGCAAATAACTCGGCGCGTTCGTCACATCCAGATTCAGCTTGTCGAGCAGTTGCTGCTTGGTGAAGTCCGCCGGCGCCTTTGCCACTTCAAGCAACTTCGGCAGGGCCTGATCCATGAATGCGGCGGGGATCTTGTTGTTGATGGCGTCGAGCAGCGTGTTGGCGATGACGCCATTCGTCACGGCGTCGATGATGTTGCTCACCAACTTCGGCACGGCCAACTGCGCGAGCGTGGCGACGACGAGGAACAGGTAGGGCAGCAGCGCCTTGCCACTCTGTTTTTGCAAATATTTGAGCGCGCGGCCGATGGACTTGAGGTCACCCGACGGTGGCCGGCCGCCAGGGCCGCCCTTGCCATCGGGCTTGCCGACAGGCCTGTGTGTGGAGGATTGCATCTTTTCTTGCTTCCTTTGCTTCTTCTGTTGATTTGACGACTTGATGGCCTGATGTGACCTGACGACAGATTGACTCGCCGGCCTGGCCGGGCTCAGCGTTTCCTGTAGCAATCGGGGTGATTGCGGATGATCTCCTCGTAGAGATCGCGGTCGGGCGCGAGGTGTTGCAGCATTTCGCGTAGCAGCTTGTGCAACTGCAGCGCCTTCGATTGGCCGAGGTGATGAATGGCCTGCACGAGCGCGTCCTGCTGGTGCGCCGGCGGAATGCAAACCAGCGCGTCTCGCGCTTTGTCGGTGAGTTGCAGGGGGGTGCGCCGGCGATCGTGCGGGTCCTTGCCGCGCACCACGAGTTCCTCGCGCTCCAGTTTGTCCACCGCCGGCACCAGCGTCGATGGCGTCAGCATCATCTTCGCGCTCATCTCGCTCAGCGTCAGCGGCTCATGCGCGAGCATGTGCAACATGCCGAATTGCAGCATGCTCACGCCAGGCAGCGCCTCGTTGATGCGCTGCTCCATGTCGCGCATGGTCAGCTTGGTGATGAAGGAGTTGAGGATGCGAATCTCAACCGCAAGGTTGTTGATCGGATCTGCCGGCGTCGCGTGCGCGTGCTTGCCGGCGCGGGTTGCTTCGTGTGCCATATGATTCGTAGCCTAACAATTAGACCACAAATCATGCGGGGTCGCATGAGAGGAAGATGAAAAAGTGAAAGAGAGACGTGATGCAGGCTCGTTAAGCCTGTGTCATCGGTCACTGCGCGCCAGGCGCTGCTCCAGCCGCGATTGAATCGCTTGCAGCACGATGGTCATGATCCAGTAAAACGCAGCGGCGATCAGCAGCGTCTCCATCGAGTGGAAATATTGCTGCCCCACTTTCTGCGCGCGCCACAGCAACTCCTGCACGCCGATGATCGACACCAGCGCACTGTCCTTCGTCATGGCGATGAACTCGTTGCCCACCGGCGGGATGACTATGCGCGTGGCTTGCGGCAGCACGATCAGCCGCATCGTTTGCCAGTGGGTCATGCCCAGCGCAGATGCGGCTTCGCGCTGGCCTCTGGCGATGGATTGGATGCCGGCGCGAAACGTCTCAGTCATGTACGCGCCGTAGTTCAGCGACAGCGCGAGGACGCCCGTCGGCACCGCCGGCAGCAGCAGCAGGTTCGAGATGAAAGGGTATTGCTGGTCGAAGCCGGGGATGAGCCTGTTGAGTTGCTGGTTGATCTGCGGCAGGCCGAAGAACAGCAGGAAGATCTGGATCAGGAACGGTGTGCCGCGAATGACCGAGACGTAAAACGTGGCAACGCCATATGCGACCGGGTTGGTGGAGAGCCGGCCCATGGCGCCGAGGAATGCCAGGATCACCGCGCCGGCGATCGACACTGCGCTGATGAACAGCGTCATCACGATGCCGACACGGAGCACGTCGGGCGTGCCGGCGCCGTAGACGATGAAGCCCCACCACTCGCGCATGAAGCCGGTGTCGAGGCCGATGGCTGCGAGAAAGGCGATGATGCACGCGAAGATCGCCAGCCATACGATGGCGACCTTCGCGCGAAAAGAGATGTTCATGCAGTCAGCGGGGTGCGTTGCCAGAAAACCTGGCCGGCGGCTGATTTACTTCACTTTCACGGTGAGATCGACGCCGTAGTATTTCTTCGACAGTGTGCTCAGCGTCCCGTCGGCGTGCATGGCGGTGATGGCGTCGCTGAGCGCGGTCAGCAGCTTGGCATTCGGCTGCGCGCTTTTGTCAATCGCCACCGCCAACTCCTCGTAGAAAACTGGATTGCCGACTTTCACGATTGGCGCGCCCTTCGAGATGCCATCATCGACCACGCCCAGCGCAGTCAGCACAGCGTCATAGTCCTTGCGCCCCGACTGGATCGATTGGATGCACTCGGCGTCGGTCTTGGTCGGGATGACCTTCACATTGGCCGGTGGCGGCGTCATGTCGGCGAAGGTGAGCTTGCCGTTGAGATATTGCTCGTAGGTCGTCGATTCACCGACGCACACGTTCTTGCCGGCGAGGTCAGCCACGGTCTTGATGCTGTCCTTCAAATCGGCGCGGGCGGCGAATTGCGCCGGCGTGAAGTAGTACGGCGGCGTGAAATCCAGCACCTTCTGGCGCTCTTCGGTGATGGTCATGCTGCCCACGCTGGCATCCCAGCGGTCAGCCCAATTGCCGGCGGTGATGGCGCTCCAGTCCGGCGTGGTGAATTCCACCTTCACGCCGAGCCGCTTTGCCAGCTCGGTCGCCACGTCGATGTCGAAGCCGGTCCACTCCTTGGTCTTCTCGTCGAAGAAGCTCTGTGGCGCGTAATTGGCGTCGGTGCTGACGCGCAGCGTGCCGCGCGCCTTGACTTTGTCGAGCTGATCCTGTTGTGCCGGGCTGGTGTTGGCCGGCGGCGCGGCGCAGGCGGCCAGCGAAACGGCGACGGCAATGGCGAGCGTGAGCGATGTGCGTTTCATGGTTTCTCCTATCTTGAACTGCGCGGCAGTATAGGCAAGATCGGAATGTTTACAAGAAGGGATTCCCTGTTTGCCTCATCAGTAGAAGGTTTCGATGCGCCAGTTTCTGGCCAGCGCATAGCGCCGCAGTTGCCGGTCGGGATTGACGGCGATGGGGTGGCCAACCACGTCGAGCAGGGTGTGATCGGAGAAGGAGTCGGTGTAGAAGGTGACGTTGCTGAGCGGAACACCGCGCTCGCCGGCGATGCGCTCGCCCCACACGCGCTTGCCATCACCGAAGCACGGCTCGCCAACGATGTTGCCGGTGAAGCTGCCATCGCTTATTTCCAGCTCAGTGCAGTGGTAGGCAATGTTGACATGCCGCGCCACCGGTTCTACGGCGAACTGCGTCGATGCGCTCAACAGCAGCACCTGGTCGCCGCGTCGCTCGTGCTCACGCAGTTGCGCCAGCGCCTTCGGCGCGATGTGTTGCAGCACGTCCTCCTGCACCCACTGGTCGCACAGGCGCTTCGTTGCGGCTGCATCGCCACCTTTCACATATTGGCTCAAGCGCGCCAGCGCCCGTGGGAAGTTGAGCAGATTGAGCGAGTATTGCGCGCTGATCAACATGACGCCGGCGAACTCGCGCAGCGAAATCATGCGCCGCCGCCACAGGTATTTGACATAGAGCGTGCCGCTGCTCTTGCGCAGCAGCGTTTTGTCCATGTCGAAGAATGCAAGACCCATCGCGCATTCAGACTCTCACCCGAACAAGCTCGTCTCCTTTGGCTCGTCGGGTTTGTAGGTGGGAAAGGCGCGCGAAAAATATTCTGCGCCGGCGTCGCGCCGAAACATCAGGCGCACGATCGGGTTCATCCGCGTCGGCGGCTGTTGGCTGGCGTGGCACGCCGACGCGGCCGCCTTGAATTTCACAAAGCGATGCGTGTCGATGCGCGTGGTCGCCGGCACATCCCACGACGCGATCTGCGCCAGATTGATGTCCTTGTTGCGGCCGAATTTCGTCGGGTCCTGGCGCAGCAGCGGCAGCAATCGCACCCCGAACTTCACAAAGCCTTTCGGGATCGTGGTGAAGTACAGGCGCGGCGGTTTCGTGTTGAACTTCAGCGCTTCCCACAGACGATCGTGCTCCTGCCATTGCACGCCATAGCGCAATTCATATGCCCGCAGCGTGGCTTGATGCAGCTTGATGTGGTCGGGGTGGCCGTAGCCACCGAACTGGTCGTGGGTGAGGATTGCATCCGGCTTGAGTGCGTCGATGTGGGTGATGATGCGTTGTGCCACCTCGTCGAGCGGCGCGCTGTGCAACGATTGCTGGTGCGCGTTGTCGTCTGTGCCGATCATGCCTGAATCACGGTAGCCGAGGAAGTGGACGCCGGCCAGCCCCAGCGCCTTGGACGCGCACAGCAATTCGTGCGTGCGCAACTCGGCCACGTCGCGATAGCCATTCAGCATGATTGCATCCACGGTGCCGCTTTCGCCGCGTGTGCCGCACAGATAATGCACGGTGGCGCCGGTCTGCGCGTACTTGGCCAGCGTGCCGCCCGGCCCGAATGACTCATCATCGGGATGCGCCAGGATCGCCAACAGCGTTTGCATGAGGCGAAAGTATACGGCGCGTGTAGAACGCAGCGCAGATCCACAGCGCGAAGGGCGAAGAGCAGCGGCAAGCCGCAATCGTCAAGCTGCAATCACAAATCTGTGCTGGCCGTGATGCTATCCATCCAATCCTGCTGTGATCGCCTTGCCGCCGGCTTGCAGTTGTCGTGTTGCATGTGCGATGACCTGCGCAGCTTCGATCATCTCGTCGCGATTGACCCAGCAATGAGTGACCATGCGGATGCGACGCGGCGCAGTGGGATTGATCTTTACTCGCTCAACCGCAACGCGCTTGCACAGCGCCGGCGCATCGAAGGGCATGGCCGGGTCGATGTCGAAATACACCATGTTACTGCGCACGCTGCCCAGATCGACACGGACGCCTTCGACATGGGCAATGCCCTCGGCCAGCGCCATTGCGTTTGCATGATCCTCGCGCAGCCGTTCGGTCATTTGCTCCAGGGCCACCACGCCGGCGGCCGCGATCACGCCGGCCTGGCGCATGCCGCCGCCCAACACCTTGCGCCGCTTGTGCGCAATCTGAATGAATGCCTTAGACCCGCACAGCACCGAACCGACCGGCGCGCTCAAGCCCTTGCTCAGGCAAAAGGTTGCGCTGTCCGCGCCCTTCGTCAACGCTTTCACATCAATATCCAGCGCCGCTGCCGCGTTGAAGATGCGGGCGCCATCGATGTGCAATTTCAGGCCATGCTGTTGCGCAAGCGCGCTGACTTGCTGCATGTAGGCCGGCGTCAGCACCGCGCCGCCCATGCGGTTGTGCGTGTTCTCCAGCGCGATCACGCGCGTCTCAGGGTAGTGTGAATCCTTGGGGCGAATGGCGTTTGCGATGTCATCCAGCTGCAGCGTGCCATCAGGTTGATTCTGCACGCTGCGTGGGTGAATGCCGCCGACAACGGCGGTGCCGCCACCCTCGTAGATGTAGATGTGCGACTGGTCGCCGACGATGATCTCCTCGCCGCGTCCGCAGTGCGCCAGCATGGCTGCAAGGTTGCCCATCGTGCCGCTGCACACCAGCAGCGCCGCCTCGAAGCCGAGCCTGGCCGCAGCCATCTCCTGCAGTTTGTTGACGGTGGGATCTTCGGCGAAGACGTCGTCGCCGACTTCGGCGCTCGCCATTGCCTCACGCATCGCCGGCGTGGGGATGGTCAGCGTGTCGGAGCGCAGATCGATAAATCCGTTGATTGCCATGTTGCGGATTCTAGTGAGAAAGCGGGTCGAATCAACCTGCGAGGGTTTGAAAAGCGTTGTATTGCGCCCTGCGCGCGCTGCGCTACACTCACTTGGAGATCCGATTCACATCACAAAAAGGAAAAATCAAGAACCATGAGCATCGTTCGATTGGGCATGATTGGCACGGGCGGCATGGCCCGCTACCACATCCACAACATCCTCAAACAGTTGGACACCACGCAGATCACCGCCGTGTGCGAGCCGGACAAGACCCAATACCAGAAGGCAGCTGAGATCTTTGAAGCTGCCGGCCAGCCCGTGCCGCCGAACGTGAAGGACTTCGACAGCTTCATGACCAAGTCGGCCAAGAAGATCGATGCCGCGTTCATCGTCACGCCGCACAACCAGCACTTCCCGCAGGCCAAAGCGCTGCTGGAAGCCGGCAAGGATGTGCTGGTGGAAAAGCCGATGGTGATGAATACCCGCGAGGCCAAGGCGCTGATGAAGGTGCGCGACAAGACCGGCCGGCTGCTCGCCGTCGCGTTCAACGGCAGCATGTCACCCTCCATCCGCAAGGCGCACGAGATGCTGCACGACGGCACGATGGGCAAGATCCTCAACGTGCAGGCGGCTGTGTGGCAGACGTGGGAGAAGAACACCAAGGGCCTGTGGCGACAGGAGCCGAGGATCAGCGGCGGCGGCTACATGTTCGACACCGGCGCACACCTGTTGAACACGGTGGCTGATCTGGTGGGTGAGCCGTTCACCGAGGTGGCTGCATTCATCGATAACCGCAGCACGAAGGTGGACATCCTCACGGTCGCAATTGCCAAGACTGCATCGGGCGGGTTCGTCACGATCAACGGTTGCGGTGCGTCGCCTGTCACCGGCACCGACATCAAGATCTGGTGTGAGAACGGCATGATGGAGTGCGGCGTGTGGGGTGGCTACCTGCGCGTGCAGATGGCCGGCGAGAAAGAACTGCGCGACATCGCGTTTCCTGATTTCCTCGGCGTATGGCAGACTTTCGTGCGGGTGCGCAACGGCGAGGTGCCGAACCCCAGCCCGGCGGAAAATGGTCTGCGCATGATCCAGTTGTGGGATGCGATCAAGGCCAGCGCCAAGCAGGGCGGATCGGTCGTGAAAATCTAGTTGCGGACAGTATGCTCTCGCAAAGGCGCAAGGAGAAGAAATTATCAGCTTTGCAACCTTGCGCCTTTGCGAGAGATCGCTTCAGTATTTGCGGACGATGCTGCGGTAGCTGAGCGGCTGGCGTGCCTGGAAGATCTGTGTCTCCTCGCGCACGCGGCGGGTTTCATCCAGGTCGATCTTTGCGACGATGTAACCCTCGGTGGTTTCGTCGAGGTCGACGATGACCTGGCCGCGCGGACCGACGATCATGCTTTCGCCGGCGAAGGTGGTGGCCGGCTCCTCACCCACGCGGTTGGCTGCGCACACGAAGCACGCGTTCTCCGCCGCGCGCGCCGCAATGAACGAGCGCCACTCATCGGCGCGCTGGTTGTCCCACGCTGCGCTTACCAGAATCAATTCTGCGCCATCGAGGCACAGGCTGCGCGTGCCTTCAGGAAAGAACATGTCCCAGCCCACTTGCAGGCCGATCATGCCGACCGGCGTTTCCGCCGGCTCCAGCCGAAAACCGGGCCGGAATAGCATCTGTTCCTCGCCTTTCAAGTGAATCTTGCGGTAATGCGTCACCACATCGCCTTCCGGTCCCACCAGCACCGCCGAATTGAACAGGATGCTCTCGACGCGCTCCTTGCTGGCAATGCCGAACGAAATATGGATGCCCATCTCGTTGGCGCGCTGCGCCATCACATTGGTAGATGGCCCCGGCACGCGCTGGGTGAGTTGGGTGAACTTCACGCCACCCTCATATCCGGTGGTCGCCAGCTCCGGGAAGACGATGATGTCCACCTTCTGTGCGCTGGTGATCTTGCGCACAAAATCCGACATCTTGGCAAGGTTGGCCTCGGGTTCACCGAGCTTGGTGTCCATCTGCACGACGGCGATGCTGATCTCTCGCATGGTTGCTCCGCTTAAAAATCTCAGAATCGAACTTCTGTTCTAGTGATTGGATTTTAACCTAAACGAAACACGCGAGCACAGGCACTCGCGCGTTTTCGCGACCTTGCTAAAATGGCGCATCTATGAATCAAACAAGCGTGGCTCCACGACCGGTCAGCGCAGAGGTGGTTCATGCCAACGTAAACCGCAAGTTCGGCATGTGGCTTTTCCTCAGTTCTGAATTGCTCATCTTCGCCGGCCTCATTGGCGCATTCGTCCTCACCCGTCGCTCCGCCTACATTCATGGCAAGGAATGGTGGGAGGAATCCATCATCAGCATCGCGCTCGTCAGCTTGAACACCTTCATTCTGCTGGCGTCCAGCTTGATGGTCGTGCTGGGCATCGAGTCCATTCAGCGCAACGACAACGCCAAGCTCAAGCGATATCTGTTGCTTACCGCGTTGCTTGGCGCGGCATTTCTCCTCGGGCAGGCAGTGGAGTATTCGATGTTGATCTTCCAGGAGGGGCATTCCTTTGGAGACCCCTTTGGCACAGCCTTCTTCATCCTCACCGGCATCCACGGCTTGCACGTGCTGGCCGGCGTGATCTGGTGTCTGGCGACGTGGGCGGTGGCGCGGCGCAACACCTTCAATGCGAACAACTACACGACGGTTGAAATCTTCGGGTTGTACTGGCACTTTGTCGACCTTGTGTGGATCATCATCTTTACGGTCGTCTACCTGACCAACTGAGGCAAACAGACATGGCTAACTCAACTGCAACTGCTGCGCCGGCTGTCGAAGCGCAACACACCGATGCTCACGCCGGCCAGCGCCACATCAACCCGGTCTTCGTCTTCGTCATTCTCACTGTCGTGACGGTGGTCGAAATTGCGATCACGCTGTTCCACCTGCCGAAAGATTTTCTCGTGCCGGTGCTGCTCGGCATGTCGTTCGCAAAGGCCTCGCTGGTGGCAGCGTATTACATGCACCTGCGCTATGAGAAGCCGCTCTATACGATCGTCTTCGTCACGCCGGCGCTCTTTGCGGTGTTCCTCATCGTTGTGCTGGCAGCGAGCTACTGAGATTCAAGACAGCCACGCAGCATGGCCAGGATGCCTGGCAGGCCGATCAAGCCTGCCAGGTTTTTTTTATTGCGCGCCGGCGATGACCGCCTGCCCCAGTGACAGCCCGCCGTCGTTGGGCGGCACGCCGGCGTGCGTCAGCACCTCAAAGCCGGCGGTGCGCAGTCTGGGCAACGCCAATTCCAATAGCCGCGCGTTCTGAAAAACGCCGCCGCTCAACGCCACCACACCCAAACCAGTGATTTCACGCGCCTTCTCGCTCAGTTCGACGATCAGTTGCGCCACTGCATTGTGCGCCTTGGCTGCCATCGTCGCGACAGATACGCCGGCCTTTACGTCGCGCGTCAATTCCTGCCACAGTGGCGCTGGGTCGATGAGAATGGGATCCGCGCCGGCCAGCGCAAACCCATACGCCTCACGCGTCGCATCGTCGCACAGCGTCTCCATCTCGATTGCGGCTTGCGCCTCGTAGGTCACCGTCTGGCGAATGCCGATCAGCGCAGCGATGGCGTCGAACAGCCGGCCCATGCTGCTGGTTGGCGCGCAGTTCAAGTTTTTGTCGAGTTGTTGTTGCAGCACGCGGCGCTCTGCTGGCGAAGTGAGTGCGACGCCGGGCAGCGCTGCATCCCAGGCGATGCCGGCGGCCCACAGGTGCGCCAGCGCGGTGCGATACGGTCGCTTGATGCTGGCATCGCCGCCAGGCAGCGGCACATACTTCAAATGCGCGAACCGCTCGAAGCCACGCGCGTTTGCAATCATCACCTCGCCGCCCCAGATCGCACCGTCGATGCCGTAGCCGGTGCCGTCGAAGGCGATGCCGATGGCGCGTTCGTTGGCGTCGTGGCCATGCTCGGCCAGGATGCTGGCGATATGGGCATGGTGGTGCTGCACTTCGATCAGCGGCAGGCTGTGCTTGCCGGCGTAGCCGCGCGCCCATTGTGTGCTGAGGTAGCCCGGGTGCAGGTCGCATGCGATACGCGCCGGCGGCGCGCGGAACAGGGTGACGAAGTGATTGAGCGCCCTCTCGAACGCACCGAGCGTCTCCAGATTCTCCATGTCGCCGATGTGCTGGCTGAGATAGGCGAAGTCGTCGCGGGTGAGGCAGAAGGTGGACTTCAATTCGCCGCCGGCGGCTAGCGTGTTCGGCATGGGCTGTGCCAGCTTGATGGGGTAGGGCGCATAGCCACGCGAGCGCCGCACCGGCAACTCGCGCCCCTCGAACACGCGCACCACCGAGTCGTCGCATGGGACATGGATGGCGCGGTCATGCATCAAGAAGCCATCGGCCAGCGCCGCCAGCCGTTCGCGGGCCTCAGCGTTGTCCTTGCAGATGGGCTCGTCGCTCAGGTTGCCGCTGGTCATCACGAGTGGGAAGTCGAGGCCGGCGAGCAGCAATTCGTGCAGAGGCGTGTAGGGCAGCATCACGCCGACGGTGCGATTGCCGGGAGCGACGAGCGAACTGAGGCGCAGCGCGCCTTCAACGCGATTCAGCAGCACGATTGGCCGCTCTTTGCTCAGCAGCAGTTTTGCCTCTTCGGCGCTTGTCTCCGCAAAAGAGCGCACTTCTTCCAGGTCATGCGCCATCACCGCAAATGGCTTGTCGCTGCGGCCTTTGCGCGCGCGCAGCCGGCGCAGCACATCGTCGTTGGTCGCATCGCAAGCGAGATGAAAGCCGCCGATGCCTTTTACCGCAAGGATGGCGCCGGCGCGCAGGGCAGCCTGCGCGGCAAAGAAGGCCGCATCGCCGGATGGCCGGATGGCCGGATCACCCGTCTCAAGCCATACCTGCGGCCCGCACTTTGGGCACGCAGTCGGTTGGGCGTGAAAGCGGCGATTCGACGGGTCACGGTATTCGGCGGCGCAGTCATCGCACATGCGAAACGCGGCCATCGTCGTGAAGGGCCGGTCGTAGGGGATGTCCTGGATGATGGTGAAGCGCGGCCCGCAGTTGGTGCAATTGATGAAAGGATAGCGATAGCGCCGGTCGCGCGGATCGAACATTTCGCGCCGGCAGTCGTCGCACAGTGCGATGTCGGGCGAGATGGGTGTGCTGCTGGCCGGCTGCGTTTCGCTCTCCACAATCACGAAGGCAGCGTCGCCCTGCGCCGGCAGTGGCTCGCTTTCAAGCGACGTGATCATCGCCAGCGGCGGCGGATAGTGTCGCATTTCGTCCATGAAGGCGGTGATGGCATTCGCGCTGCCCTCGACTTCGATGAAGACGCCGGCGCTGTTGTTGCCGACATGCCCTGTCAACCCCAGCCGCTGGGCCAACGAAAATACGAAGGGCCGGAAACCGACGCCCTGCACGATGCCCTTCACAAAAATGCGCCGGCGCTCAATGCCGCCCAAATCCGCCATTGGCAGCGATTGTAGAACGCCGGCGATGGGTTATGCGTGGCCAGTAGGTCAGTTTGCAACTGGACGATTGGACTGGCCGGCGTTTGGGTGACGCGCCCGACAAACTTTCTACAATGACGGCGTGCACGAAGTATCGATTGCCTTCAATCTGGTTGAGTCGGCAGAAGCTGCGGCACGACAGGCCGGCGCAACCCAAGTGAAGGCGGTGCATTTGCGGCTGGGCCGGCTCGCCGGCGTGGTTGGCGATGCGCTGCAATTCGGCTACGACATCGCAGCCAAAGGCACGCTGCTGGAAGGCTCGCGACTGGTGATCGAGGCGCTGCCGGCGGTGATTTTCTGCGACACGTGCAAGTGCGAAGTTGAGTTGCCGGACGTGCAGATGTTTTGTTGCCCGCGCTGCGGCAAGCCCAGCCGGCAATTGCGGCAGGGCAAAGAGATTGAAATTCGCGCCATCGAAATTGAGGTGGACGCGGCTGTTGAGCCTTTGAAACAACCATGACCACCCGTTTGCTTGAAATTCGCCAGGGTGTGCTGGACAAGAATGACCAGCTCGCTGCGCAGTTGCGCCGGCGCTTTCACGAGGCCGGCGTGCTGACCTTGAACTTTGTCTCCAGCCCCGGCGCCGGCAAGACCGCCTTTTTGGAGCGAACGATGAAGGCGATGACGGATGCTGGCATCCGCGTAGCTGCGCTGGTTGGCGATTTGCAGACCGACAATGATGCAAGGCGGCTGGCGCGCAGCGGCGCGCCGGTGAGGCAGATTGTGACGGACGGCATGTGTCATCTCGAAGCGGAGATGATCGAAGCGCATCTGGCCGGTTTTGACCTGTGCGCGCTTGATTTTTTCTTCGTCGAAAACGTCGGCAATCTGGTTTGCCCGTCCAGTTACGACCTTGGCGAAGACCTGCGCGTGGTGCTGCTCAGCGTGACGGAGGGCGAGGACAAGCCGCTGAAATATCCGCCCATGTTCAACTCGGCAGACGTGGCGATCATCACCAAGATTGACCTTGCCGAAGCGTGCGAGTTCAATCGCACTGCGGCCCATGCGAGCATTCAGGCTGTGCGCCCGGGCATGCAGATCTTCGAGACTTCGGCCAAGAGCGGCGCCGGCGTCGATGCTTTCATCGCGTTTTTGCAGGCGCAACGCAGCCTTAAAACCCAACGGGTTGCTGAGACCCGTCCAGCGTGATCGCACAGGAGGTGAACAACCATGTGTTTGGGTATTCCCGGCCAGGTAAAGCAAATCTACGAACAACACGGCGCGCGGATGGGCAAGGTCAACTTCGGCGGCATCGTCAAGGACGTGTGTCTGGAATATGTGCCGGAGTTGGTCGTGGGCGACTACACCATCGTGCATGTCGGCTTTGCGCTGACCAAGATCGATGAGGCATCGGCGCAGGAGACGCTCAAACTTTTCCACGAGATGGGCTTGCTGGAAGAGGAGCTTGAGCCGGAGGCCAAGGCCGCAAAGGCGCCGGCGCCTGAATCGTGCTACGTCAACCCCAACATCGCCAAACCCACATGAAATATTTGAATGAATTCCGCGATGGTGAGATTGCCCAGCGCATGGCCGGCGAAATCCGCCAACTCACCACCCGCCCCTGGGCCATCATGGAGGTGTGCGGCGGGCAGACGCACTCCATCATCCGCAACGGTATCGACCAACTGCTGCCGCCTGAAATCGAGCTGATTCATGGGCCGGGCTGCCCGGTGTGCGTCACACCGCTGGAGTTGATCGACAAGGCGCTGGCGATTGCTGCGCTGCCGGACGTGATTTTTTGCTCGTTTGGCGACATGCTGCGCGTGCCAGGCAGTGAGAAAGATCTGTTTCGCATCAAGAGCGAGGGCGGTGATGTGCGCGTGGTGTATTCACCGCTGGACTCGGTGAACATCGCCCGCGAGAATCCGAACAGGCGGGTCGTATTTTTCGGCATCGGCTTTGAGACGACAGCGCCGGCGAACGCAATGGCGGTGAAATGGGCGCACGCGCAAGGCCTTGAAAATTTCTCGATGCTGGTGTCGCATGTGCTGGTGCCGCCGGCGATCAAGGCCATCATGGAATCGCCGGGCAACCGTGTGCAGGCGTTTCTGGCTGCCGGCCACGTGTGCAGCGTGATGGGGCTGTGGCAATACCCGCCGCTGGCTGAGAGATACCGGACGCCGATCGTCGCCACTGGCTTCGAGCCGCTTGATGTGCTGGAGGGCATTCGCCGCACGGTGAGGCAGTTGGAGGCCGGCGAGGCCTTTGTCGAAAACGCCTATGCCCGCGCAGTGACGTTCGAGGGCAACAAGCCGGCGCAAGCCATGCTGGCCGAAGTGTTCGAAACCTGCGATCGCGTCTGGCGCGGCATCGGCGTCATCCCGCAAAGTGGCTGGCGCTTGAGCGCCAAGTATCGCAACTACGACGCCGAATACTGCTTTGACGTCAGCGGCATCCAAACGACAGAGTCTCCGTTGTGCATGAGCGGCGCAGTGTTGCAGGGCAGGATCAAGCCGCATCAATGCCCAGCCTTTGACAAGCAATGCACCCCGCGCAACCCGCTTGGCGCGACGATGGTGAGCAGCGAGGGTGCGTGCGCGGCGTATTACAACTATGGGCGATTTGCAAACGTTGAAAACCCTGGCGTGGCAACGTGAGCCAGAATTGGCAGACACGGTTTGGGCTTTGACGATTCATGCCGTGTCAATCGCTGCTTACTGATAACCATTCACTTTCATGTCTACTCTGCCCGACTTCACTCACTGGGCCTGCCCCTTGCCGCTGCGCGATTATCCGAACGTCGTCATCGGTCACGGCGGCGGCGGCAAGCTCGGCGCGGAGTTGGTGGAGCATCTCTTCGTGCCGGCGTTCCGCAATGACGCGCTCGAAAACCTCGGCGATTCATCGGTGATTGAGTTTGCGCGAGGCGCGTCGCGCCTCGCCCTGTCCACCGACTCGTTCGTCGTGCGACCGCTGTTTTTTCCGGGCGGGTCGATTGGCGAGCTGGCGGTCAATGGCACGGTAAACGACCTCGCCATGAGCGGCGCAAAGCCGCTCTACCTCACAGCCGGCTTCATCATCGAAGAAGGTTTGCCAATGCAACAACTCGGCGAGATCGTCAACCGCATGGCTGAGGCAGCGCGGCAGGCCGGCGTGCTGATTGTCACCGGCGACACGAAGGTTGTCGACAAGGGGCACGGTGATGGCGTGTTCATCAACACCGCCGGCATCGGCATTGTCCCGGATGGCATTCGCATCGGCCCACAATTTGCGCAGGCCGGCGATGCGGTCATCCTCAGCGGCACCATTGGCGATCACGGCATGGCAGTCATGAGCGTGCGCGAGGGACTGGCGTTCGACTCGCTGATCCAGAGCGACTGTGCTGCGCTAAACAACCTGGTCGAGGCGATGCTCGCGGTCGATCCCAGCGCCATCCACGTGCTGCGCGATCCAACGCGCGGCGGCCTCGCGTCTTCGCTGAATGAGATTGCGGTGCGCTCGCAAGTCGGCATTGACATCGATGAGCGCGCGTTGCCGGTGATGCCGGATGTGCAGTCGGCTTGCGAATTGCTTGGCATGGATCCGATCTATGTGGCGAACGAGGGCAAACTGGTGGCGTTTGTGGCGAAAGACAGCGCCGAAGCGGTGCTGGCGGCGATGAGGGCGCACCCGCTTGGCCAGCAGGCAGCCATCATTGGGAAAGTTACACATCAGCATGCCGGCATGCTGGTGGCGCGCACGGCCATCGGCGGCTCGCGCGTTATCCCCATGCAACTCGGCGAGCAACTCCCGCGCATTTGCTGATTTCCGCACAACCGCAGGACACTGAGTTGGATCCCCTTTGCGCCGTCGCGTCGCGCACAAGCTTGACATTTTTCTGGGTCGGCGCTAACCATCGGGCATGACAAATTCCTCATCATTTAACGGCTTGGGTATGCATCTGGGCAATCTGTCGCGCTTGTCGAAGGCAAAGACGCGCTCGATCAGCGCGGAGAATTTCAGCGGCGAAAAGGGCAAGGGCGGCATGGCAATCGAAGGCACGGGCGCGAACGCCGGCCGTGACCTGGGACAAGGCTGGAAGATCTCGCCCTCAGTCAACATCCCCGCAAAAACAACCTTCACGCTGGCCGACATCGACGGCAGCGGCGCGATCCAGCACATCTGGATGACGATGTTTCCTGACAAGTGGCGTCGCGCGATCATCCGCATGTATTGGGATGGCGAGGAGACACCGAGTGTGGAGGTGCCGGCCGGCGACTTTTTCTGCAATGGCTGGTGCGTGCGCTGCAACGTGACCTCGCTCGCGGTGTGCGTGAACCCCGCCGGCGGCTTCAATTGCTACTGGGAGATGCCTTTCCGCAAGAGTGCGCGCATCACGCTCGAAAACATCGGTGATGACGCGTTGACGTGCTACTACCAGGTTACCTATGCGCTGACAGAGGCGCCGGCGGATGCCGCCTATTTCCATGCGCAGTGGCGGCGCAGCAATCCGCTGCCCTACAAGACTGTTCACACGTTGCTGGATGGCGTGAAGGGGCAGGGGCAGTTCGTCGGCACGTATCTGGCGTGGGGCGTGAACAACAACAACTGGTGGGGCGAGGGCGAGATCAAGTTCTACATGGATGGTGACGGGGAGTGGCCAACCATCGCCGGCACTGGCACTGAGGATTACTTTGGCGGCGCGTGGAACTTTGAATTTCCGAAAGGCGAGTACGGCGTGTTCTCATCACCCTACACTGGCCTGCCACAGGTCATCAAACCGGATGGGCTGTATCAGAGCCAGCAGCGCTTTGGCATGTATCGCTGGCACATCGTCGATCCGATTCGTTTCGAGGCAGATCTGCGCGTGACGATTCAGGCGCTGGGCTGGCGCAGTGGTCACCGTTACCTGCCCATGCAGGATGACATCGCATCGACCTCGTTCTGGTATCAAACCGAGCCGCACGCGCCGTTCCCCGCGCTGCCGGATCGAGATTCGCTTGAAGTGATTTGAGCAGAGCCTGACGCAGAGGCGCAAAGATGCAGAGCCCAAAATTGGCTTTGCGTCCTTGCGCCTTTGCGTTGAAATGCGCCGGCGTTTACAGCTTATTCAAGCTCGTAGGTGACCTGCACCTGCACGGTCACATCCTGCATCCCGGGGGCAATCTCCACGCCGCCACCGCCGGATTGCATCGCCATGGGCGCCGGCTGGACGAGTGGGAATGGGGCGCTGGAAAGCGCTTCCGAGATGTTGACGACCTGGCCAACAACAGCGCCGGCTTCCTGCGCCAGCGTATCAGCCTTGAAGCGCGCATCCTGGATTGCATTGACGCGAGCTTCGGTTTCCACTGGCCTTTGGTCGTCAATCGTAAACGTCAACCCCTGCACGCTGTTTGCTCCGGCGCTCACCGCCTGCTCCAGAATGCTGCCGGCTTTGTCCATCGCGCGGATGGTCACGCGCACCGAGTTTGACACGCGATAGCCGGTGATCGGGCCGGGGCCGTTTGGTCCGTATGCCTGCTGTGGAAAGATGTTGAAGTCGAGCGTGCGAATGTCTTTTGCATCGATGCCCTCTTTTTTGAGCAGCGCAACCACAGCACTGGTCTTTGCGTTCACTTCTGCCAGCGCCTTGCTGAGCGAGGCATTGACTACATCCACGCCGAGCGTGACGCGGACGATGTCTGGGGTGGCGCTGGCGCGGCCAATGCCGACTACAGTGATGGTGCGGCGGCTCGGTTGTGCCGGCGGGTTCTCGGCCTGCATCGGCGATGCAAATGGTCTTGTGCTGGCGGCTGCCGGCATTGCCGGCAGGCTGCCGAGCGCCAGCGCACACACGCCGGCGGCGATTATGGCTTTCTTCATCATGTGTTTGGTTCTCCTTCCTCACAAGCCCAAGCTTGTAGATGGCGTGTGATAGTGACGCTGGCGGGCTATATGGAGTTCCCGCCTTGAGTATGGAATGAGAGATGAGAGATGAGTGGTCAGAAATGAGAGAGGGTCATTTCAGTCTTCCCGCTTCACATTTCGCTTCACCCACGAGGCAATCCTGTCCGCGACGCCGGCAACGACCTCATCCGGCACGCCATTTGCCACGCTGCTCTTCAGGCGATAGTCGCACGGCTCATTCACATAGTCGCACACCTGCCAGATGTTTTGCTCGCTCAGCGCGACCTCGGTGCTGAACACATTGAGGCCGCACAGGCCGGCGATTTGCTGCACAATGCCGCGCAGCACGCCCAGATTCCAGCGCCCCTCCTCCTCCGGCGTCACCAGCTCTTGAATGTGCGTGCGATCGTCGGCCCAGCACAACCACGATGCCCCGCAAGCGTAGAACACACGGAACCATGCGCGGCGCTTGCCGAGCATTTGTGGCTCCACCCACGCCTGCACGATGGTTTGATCAGATGGCCACTCGCGCCGGCGCTCCAGCACGTCGCTCCACGAGGTCGCCGGCTTCAACACCCCGCTGCCGCCGCTGTAAGCGCCCTTCACGCTGAAGCGCCGGCCCAGCGGTGACAGATCGAGCGCCGGCGGGTTAGGATTCTCCTCAATCGACGGCACCAGCATGAGATAGGGCGCGTGCAGGCCATGCGCAATCAACACCATATGCATGGTGACCTTGTTCCAGATGCGGCGCACCTTGGCATAGTCATTTACCATCAGTGGCACATTGCGTTGCATTGCGTCCACATGCAACTCATATTCGCCACCCCAATCCCATACGCGGTCGATGGCGCAGCGGGCGCGCAGTTCGCCGGCGTCGAGTTGGCGCGCGATCTCTGCCATGTTGCTTGGGCCGCACAGCATGGTGCTCACGCCATGCGCTTTGCATGCCTTGTCAAGCAGATCGATGAAGTCGGCGTCATATTCCCACGCCCATAGTGCAAGCAGGTCAAACACGGTTATTTTGAGTTCTGGAAATTCACAGCACGACCAAATCACGCGTGAAGGTGGTCAGGCTTTCGCAGCCGGCCTCCGTGACGACGACATTGTCTTCGATGCGCACGCCACCCTTGCCGGGGAGATAGATGCCTGGTTCGACGGTGAATGTCATGCCGGGCTGCAACACGAGGTCGTTGCCGGCGACGATGTAGGGCGGCTCGTGCCCTTCCAGCCCCAGGCCGTGGCCGGTGCGATGGGTGAAATATTCGCCGTAACCGGCGGCCTCGATCACATCGCGCGCGGCCTGGTCGACGCTGGCGCAGGTGACGCCCGGCTTGACGGCAGCGCGGCCGGCGGCATTTGCCGCCTTCACCGTGTCATACACACGCTTCATCTCGCTGCTCGGCTCGCCCACTGCGATGGTGCGCGTGATATCGCTGCTGTAATCGTTCAGCGTCAGACCGAAGTCCATGATGAGCAAGTCGCCGGCGGCGATCACGCGGTCGCCGGCGCCGGCGTGTGGGTTTGCGCCGCTGGGACCGGCCTGAATGAGCGGCGGGAAAGGAAGGTTCTCAGCGCCGGCTTCCAGCATGCGGTTCATCAGCACAGCAGCCACCTGCCGCTCGGCCATGCCCGGGCGAATGTCTTCCAGCGTCCGGGTCAATGCGTCTTCGGTCAGCGTGATGGCGCGCTTCATTGCGGCGACCTCGCCGGCATCCTTCCGCATGCGCAACTCGGCAATGGCTTCGGCTGCTGACGCCTGTTTCACATTCGCTGCCGCGCTCAACAGCGACCATTCCAGCACGCGCATCTGCAAAGGCTCGACGCCGATGGTCTTGCCGGCAAGTCGATGCAGCGCGGCGGCCTCATCGAACACCGCCTGATATGGCACGCCATCCTTGTAACTATGCACCTGCCAATCCAGCTTGACCTTGCCAGAGGTGGCCTTGCCCACTTCAAAAAATGGCGTGATCAAGATGGGCGGATCGTCGTTGGATGGGATAAGCGCGACGATGGGGCGCTCGCTGAGGTGCATGTGCAGCCCGGTGAAATACACCAGGTTGGGGCCGGGGACAAGCGCGATCAGATCGATGCCGGCGGCGCGCGCCGCGTGTTTCAGCCGTTCAATGCGTTCGATGCTCATGAGATGCTCAATTGTAGTTTGGGATGAGAAATGCGGCATCACCCAATGCAGCAGCCGGCCGTCGCATAACCTCGCCGGCGTTTTCGTGTTAGATTTGTTTATAGTTGGATTCAAATCCTGAAGATTTGGCTGGACTGGCGCGAATACACCGCAACCAGATCTTCAGGGAGCAACTTGCGGAGCAAACAATCATGGGCAAATTTGGCAGTTTCATCAATGGTTTTGTGATCGGCGCAGTGGCTGCGGCGGCAATTGTGTTGCTGGTCACGCCGAAGAGCGGCTTGCAGATTCGCGACGATCTGAAGCGGGAAGTGGATGAGATTCTGGAGGAAGGGCGCAAGGCGACTGACCTGAAGCGGCAGGAAATGGAAAACCAGCTCAGCCAACTGCGCGGTCAATCACCAAGATGACTGACGAACTGATCATCAACGGCTATGTCATCGATGGCAAGCTGCTCGCGAAGAAGGCGATTCGGCGCTGTGAGGTGGTGACTTGCAAGGGTGGTTGCTGCGCCGACGGCGTGTGGGTGGATTACGCGCATGCGCAGAAAATTCTGGCGCATGCCGAGATGATTCAACCGTTCATGCCGGCGGAACGGCGCGATCCAGCCACGTGGTTCGCTGAACTGCACGACGACGACCCGGCATTCCCATCCGGCCAATACATCGGCACCACCACTGTCGACGACCCTTCGCACCCCAGCGGCACGACCTGTCGTTTCCTGCGCCCCGAAGATCGTTATTGTGCCATTCAGGCAGCTTGCATGGCGAATGGCCGGCCGGCGTGGGAGCTCAAGCCGCTCTACTGCTGCTTGTTCCCGGTGGTCGATGAATATGTCGATGAAAACGACCAGCCCCTGCCAGTGAAGCGACTGACGATGGACGACGAGAACGACCTGTTTAACCGTGGCGGCGGCTGCAACGAAGCCTGCGCCTGTGAGCCGCAATACCTCTTTCAGATCTACGCCGAAGAGGTTGCGCTGGCGTTGGGCGTGGATGGCTACCGCGCCCTGTGCGCTGCCATGAACGAGCCGCCGAGACTGTAGACGGTCAGCGACAACGACCCAATGTGCTGTGCCAAGCTGGGCACGGTCGCACCATTTCCAGCGCCGGTGCGCGCGAGTTGTGGCGTTGGGCAGCGCCGCATATAGCGGCGAAAAGCCGGCTGTTTTTCACCTGGCTGTTGGTGTCCACTCGCTCAGGGTGGTGTAGTCATGTGGTGTAGTGATAATGTGCTTGCCGAATCAAGCGGCATAGTTCTGTGCAATCTTCAGCGTTCAAGCGCGCGATCCTTTTTCTCCGCCATTGACTAAAGCCTGTGCCTGCATACGGCGTCCTCACCCTTGGCTTGCGCTTCAACTTCACTCTGACGATCACTGCATGAGGCTGGCGGCGCCGGCGGCAATAATGATGAGAGCAGGTTTCTGCTTACAGCAACCAAATACCATCTTCACAATTTCCAAACAGTGTGGCACTAATCTCAAAGACGCCAAGATCACAACCAAGCGAAGAGATGAAAGTGAAGAAATCATTGTGCACCACCAATTGCCGACAAGGTTGCCTTCATGACGAAAATCGGCGCACTCTTGAGTTGTGGTGAATAATCGAACTTGAGGAGACGGCGAAACCCGTCAGGCTTTTGAAGACACAACCATGCCACAAACGATTTTGATCGTTGATGATGAAGCCAAGTTGCGTGAGATGATCCGTGTGTATCTCACGCAAGAGGGATTTCGCATTGTCGAAGCGTCGAATGGCCGCGATGCGCTATTTGTCGCGCGGCATGAGAAGCCCGACCTCATCATTCTCGATCTAATGATGCCAGAGATGAGCGGCCTGGATTTTATGCGCGCCTATGTCAAGGAGACCAATGCTCCGGTCATCATGCTCACAGCGAAGGTTGATGACCACGACAAGATCGTCGGCCTCGAACTCGGCGCGGA
This sequence comes from Thermoflexales bacterium, assembly GCA_039810125.1. Classification (GTDB taxonomy): domain Bacteria; phylum Chloroflexota; class Anaerolineae; order J036; family Brachytrichaceae; genus JBDHWI01. Next base: position 26,770 of record JBDHWI010000003.1, read on the forward strand.
TGACTATGTGACCAAGCCATTCAACGTGCGTGAGTTGATCGCACGGGTGCGGGCGGTGCTGAGGCGCGCGCAAAAGACGATCGAGCATGAGGTGCTGCGCGTCGCCGACATCATGCTCAACCGCACGACAGTGACGGTGACGGTCGCCGGCAACCTGGTTGAACTGACGAAATCAGAATTTGAACTGCTCGCGGCGTTCATGTCGTCGCCTGGGCAGGTGTTCTCGCGGCTCGATTTGCTGGAACACACCAGCAGTGATGCATTTGAAGGTTATGAGCGCACCATCGACGTGCACATCCGCAACCTGCGCGCCAAGATTGAACCGGATCCGAAGCATCCGATTTACGTAGAGACGGTCTATGGCATGGGCTATCGCTTTGCAGCACAACGGCCGGCAACAACGCCGGCTTGATCTTGAACTTCATCTCATGCGCTCGCTTGCATTCAAGCTTACGCTGGCCTTTCTACTGATTGGCATCATTGGCGTGCTCGTGTTCGGGCTGCTGGTCGGCCAGCGCACGCAGCGCGAGTTCGAGCGCTTCCTCTCGGATCGGGATCAGTCCATGCTGCTGCAGATGCTGAGCGATTACTACGAACGCAATAACGGTTGGCTGGGTGTGGATGTGGCGATGAGCAACACACCGCAGCATTCGTTCTACAGTCAGGGCATCGTGCTGGCGAATAACACCGGCACAGTGGTGCTGGGCAATAACGACTTCCCTGTCGGCAGCGCTCTGCCGCAGACGAAAATCGCCGAAGCGCAGATGCTGCGCGAGAATGACCAGATCGCCGGCTACGTATTGTTCACGCCAATCCGCGGTCCGCGCGGCAACCCGCCGCCCATCGACCCGGGATTTCTGCAGCGCGTTCTATCGGCGGCGGTCATCAGCGCCGGCATCACCATGTTGGTCGCATTGGTGCTGGGTGCGATTCTGGCGCGCACACTCACCCGTCCACTCAGCGAACTGACCGCTGCAACCAAGGCGATGGCCGGCGGAGACCTCAAGCAATCTGTGAAAGTGCGTAGCAAAGACGAGATCGGCCAACTCGCCAATTCGTTCAACCAAATGAGCAGCGACCTTGCGCGCAACATCCAATCGCGCAGGCAGATGACTGCCGATCTGGCACACGACTTGCGCACACCGCTCAGCATTTTGCGCGGTTACACCGAAGGTTTGAAGGAAGGCCGGCTGGATGGCGATCCGTCACTCTATGACGTAATGCACGATGAAGTCGAACATTTGCAACATCTGGTCGAGGATCTGCGTATGTTGTCACTGGCCGACGCCGGCGAATTGACGTTGAGCAAACGCGCCATCGATCCGCGCGCATTGCTGGAGCGCACCGGCCTGGCCTATTTTGTGCAAGCCGAGCAACAGGGCGTTGTCATTCGCGTGGATGCACTGAAAGACCTGCCTTCGATCAATGTGGACACCGGACGCATGACGCAGGTGCTGAACAACCTTGTGTCGAATGCGCTGCGCCACACGCGACAAGGCGAGGTCGTGCTGGCGGCTTCACAAGTAGGCGACACCGTGCAACTGCGCGTGAGCGACACCGGCAGTGGCATTGCGCCAGAGCATCTGCCGTATGTGTTCGACCGCTTCTATCGTGCGGACGCCTCGCGCCGGCGTGACACTGCGAGTGATGGTGATTCCAGCGGCCTTGGCCTTGCCATCGCCAAAGCCATCGTCGAAGCGCACGGCGGCACGATCACCGCGACCTCAATTGTTGGCAAAGGCACGACGATGGTTGTGGTGTTGCCAGCAGAATTGGACCATTGAGTGACCGGGCCACTGAGTGGTTGAGTCGTTGTGCAATGGCTCAATCACTCAACGAGTTCGCTCGTCCGGATCCGGCTGATGCCCCCGCCGTGCTCGATGCTGCGGCCGCCGGCGAAGGCGCGGAAATACGGCTCGCCGAGCAATTCGGCGCGATGCGCAGCGAATAGCATGGGCGGGAGGCACGCCACCAGTGGCGCGAAAACCTCCGGCGTGGCAGCGTAAGGCAGAGCACCCTCTCCGCGCGCATTCGGCGCCACCTCAATCACGGTGCGGCCAATCGCCTGCATCGCAGTCTTCACTTCGCCGGCACGGCTGGCGTCGCGCTCGCCGGCGCTGATGAGAAACGTCGGCGTGTTCACGGCCTTCGCAAAATATTGCAGGTGCGCCCACTCTTCCACGTCTTGACCGATGGCTGGATCACCAGTTGCCTCCAGCATCTTCGCCGCGCAAAACTGCGCTGTCGCAAGGTTTGGCCCGCTGCCGCAGAAAACGAGATCGGTTGCATGCAATGTGCGCTCGGCGAGCGCCCTCGCCGGCGCATCCGTCATCTCGATCGTCCTGCGCGCGGCATCGGCCACCTGAGCCAGTTGCGCGCGCCAGTCGCCGGCGCTTCCACGCTCGTCCGCCAGCCGCAGCGCCAGCGCATACAACATCATCAATGACGCAAAATAGGAGCGCGCGCCCGGCACCTGCACGCCGGCGGCATTCGGCACATCCGGCGCTTTTGTCGTCAATACACGGCCGGCGGCTTTGGCAATCGGCGTCTGGTCGCTGCTGGTGATGGCGAAGGTGTCCAGCCCGCGTCTCTTCGCGCGCAGCACGCCTTCGATAGTGCGCGTGACGCCGCCCGACACTGACACGCCGATCACGGCAGAGATCGCCGGCGCGTAGGCCTTTGACGTATGCGGCAGAAATTCTGCGGCATAGCGCGAGAAGGTCATCGCATTCTGCGCCTCGGTTGGCACGCCGGCGATCATTTCGAAGGCGAATTCAGTCGCCAGCGCGGCGAAGTAGCTATCGCCGCAGCCGATGGTGTAGAGCCGGCCCAGCGACTTGCAGAAGCCGGCGTCGAACACCCGCGCCGCCTCAGCAGCAAACGGCTCGCGTACATCGTCGATCAATTGCGGCAGCGTCAGAATCTGTTCGCGAAAAAAGTTCATGGCAAACAGATTTTAGCGGCAGGGAGTTGCACATTTCATCAATCACAGTTGGGCATGCCGATGATGCAGGGGAATTGGTCTTGCAGGATGCTTGCCCATATCATCGCAATCACGATGAGAACAAATGCCCTTGCCCTGACAGGGATTTCACGATCACCAGCAATAGAACAAATGCAGAACTCAATAGCACTGCTGATCGCATGTTGGCGAATGAAATTTTCATCTTTTTTTGACGCTCTGAATGGTAGAATGATTTTCCATTTACAAGCGTTTATGCGCGAGCAGCCATCGCGCAAGGAAGGGAAGGCAAGATGATACAAGATGTAAAACCCACCATCAATGGCGCCAATGGCGCGCATGAGAGCCGCGAGGCCGGCACTGAGGCGTTGAAGCGTGGCCTGGCGCAAATGCTCAAGGGCGGCGTGATCATGGATGTGGTCACCGCCGAACATGCCAGGATTGCCGAGACCGCCGGCGCTGTCTCCGTCATGGCGCTGGAGCGCGTGCCGGCCGACATCCGCAAGGACGGCGGTGTGGCGCGCATGAGCGACCCAGCCATGATTCAGGGCATCATCGAAGCCACCACCATCCCTGTCATGGCCAAGTGTCGCATTGGCCACTACGTCGAGGCGCGCATCCTTGAGGCGCTCGGCGTTGACTACATCGACGAGAGCGAGGTGCTGACGCCGGCGGATGAGGAGCATCATGTCGACAAGCGCGCCTTCAAGATCCCATTCGTGTGCGGCGCGCGCAACCTGGGCGAGGCGCTGCGACGCATTGGCGAGGGCGCGGCCATGATTCGCAGCAAGGGTGAGGCCGGCACCGGCGACGTGGTCGAAGCCGTGCGTCATGCCCGTGCAATCATCGGTGAGATCAACCGGCTCAAGTCGATGAAGCGCGAGGAAATGTACACCTACGCCAAGGAAATCGCCGCGCCGTATGCGCTGGTGGAAGAGACAGCCGATCTGGGTCGGCTGCCGGTGGTGCTGTTTGCCGCCGGCGGCATCGCCACACCGGCTGATGCATCATTGATGATGAATATCGGCGTCGATGGCGTCTTCGTCGGCAGCGGCATCTTCAAGAGCGGCGACCCTGCTGCGCGCGCGCAGGCCATCGTGCAGGCCACCACGCACTTCCAGGACTGGAAGATCATTGCCGAAGTGAGCAAGAACCTGGGAGAGCCGATGGTCGGTATCAACGTCAGCTCGCTGCCACAAGAGCAGAAGATGGCCGGCCGCGGCTGGTGATATGAGAGTTGGCGTTCTCGCTCTGCAGGGTGATTTCATCGAACACGAGCATGCCTTGCGCCGGCTGGGTCATGAACCGGTGCAAGTGCGGTTGCCGCAGCACCTCGATGGCCTTGATGCGCTGATCATGCCGGGTGGGGAAAGCACCACCTTTGGCAAGTTGGCAGTGCGCTGGGGATTGGTCGAACCGCTGAAGCAATTTGCGCAGCGCGGCAAGCCGGTATGGGGCACGTGCGCCGGCTTGATTTTCCTCGCCAAAGACGTCGGGCGCGATCAGCCCACGCTGGGTTTGATGGATGTGACGGTGGCGCGCAACGCTTTTGGCCGGCAGATTGACTCGTTCACCACGCCGCTGCACATCAAGGGCATCGCCGGCGCGCCGTTTGAGGGCGTGTTCATTCGCGCGCCGATCATCGAGGCGGTTGGGCCGGCGGTCGAGCCGCTCTGCGTGCTTGAGGATGGCGCCATCGTTGCCGCGCGGCAGGGCAACCTGCTCGGCACCAGTTTTCACCCTGAGCTTACGCACGACCTGCGCATGCACCAGCTTTTCTTGTCCACCATTGCCGAGCCATCTCCAGCAAAAATCTAGCGACCTGCCATTAAAATCGGCTCGATGATTCGACCGTTCGATCTTCGTGATGTCGGCATCGTGCAGCGACTGGTGTCGCATGCGCGGCCGCTGGCTTGCGAATTGGTGGCGGTGGATGGCATCTCGCCGTTGCGCGAGGCCATGCGCGCCTACATGTCGGGCGGGCGCGATCATGCCGTTGTGCTGGTCGAGCGCGATTCAAAGCATAATCTGGACGCCTTCGGATTGATGCGCGTGCTGCCGGAGCAGAATAATCACGACAATCACAATGACCCTGCAGACGGCAGTCCGCAACAGCGGCGCGCTGCGCTGGTGCTGATGTCGCCGCACGCGCAGAGCGAGGAGATGGTGGAGGCGTGGATGTATCTGGCGCAGGAGTTTGCATCGGAAGCGGCGCAGCGTGGGGTGCATCACATTGTGGCGGAGGCGCCGGAAGCCGGCGGTGAAGCGGAATCGCTGCATGGCGCGGGCTTTGTGCCACTGATTCCGCAGGATGTGTTCAAATTGGCTGGCAGGCTGGTTGCGCCGCCGGCGCCAGAATTGCCGGCGAGCATGCGTGAGCAGACCAAAGATGACGAGCCGTTCATCCGGGCCTTGCATATGCGCTCTGCGCCAAAAATGACGTATCAGGCCGAATTGACCTTCGATCTGTTGCGCGGCGCGCTGCGGGCTGAGAAGGGCATCGTGCTGGAACGGCAGAATGAGATGATCGGCCATGTGTCAGTGCGGCAGGGCCGGCGCGGCTACGGCATGCACATTCAATTCAGGCAGGAGGCAGAAGAAGATGCGCAGATCATGCTTCAATACGCGCTTTCGCGATTGGCGCAGCGCGGACGCCTGCCCGTCTACGTGACGGTGCGGCAGTATCAGAGTTGGCTGCTGCCCATTCTCGGCAGGTTGGGGTTCGTTCACATGACCTCGACGCTGTTGCTGATGCGGCACACCGCAGCCCGCGTGCATCAGCCGGTGTGGTCGGCATCGCCTGAATTGGCGGCTGCCAGGAAACCGACATCGGCGTCGATCAATTTGGAGTCTCGCGCCTCGCAGCAGGCAGAGAGACCGGACAGATTTCAAAACTGTCATTGATCCGATGGGAGACACCCATCAGGTTCGAACAAGCAACTGCTCAGCGCAGTTTGAATATGCAAGAAAAGCGAATCACAGATGATTTGGACACGCTGTTGAGCGTGTTGCCGCCCACCCTCACGGATTCATTGCGGAACATCGGGCGTTTTAGCGAACTGATTGAGGTCGTAATGGACTTGGGCCGGCCGCCTGAGGCGCGCTATGTGGGCGCCGACGGCAACAACGACGACATGCCGGCCGCAAAGGAGGAGACGCTGGAACTGCGCGCTGGTGAGGTGACGCAGGACGACATCGAGTACGTGCTGGAGGGCGTTGGTTCATTCGACGACGACAACCGCGCCGGCATCGCCCGCACGTTGCACCGCATCAGCGCCATCAAGAACCGGCATGGCGCTGTCGTCGGCCTGACCTGCCGCGTGGGGCGCGCGGTATATGGCACGCTGGAAATCATCGAAGACATCATCACCAGCGGCAAGAGCATCCTGCTGTTGGGCCGGCCAGGTGTGGGCAAGACCACCATGCTGCGCGAAGCCGCGCGTGTGCTGGGTGACACTCGCCGCGTCGTGATTGTCGATACCTCAAACGAGATCGGTGGTGACGGCGACATTCCACACCCGGCGGTGGGGCGTGCGCGTCGAATGCAGGTGGCGACACCCTCGCGCCAGGACGAAGTGATGATCGAGGCAGTGGAGAACCACAATCCGCAGGTCATCGTCATCGACGAGATTGGCCGCGAGCAGGAAGCCGAGGCCGCCCGCACGATCGCCGAGCGCGGCGTGCAGTTGATCGGCACGGCGCACGGCCAGACGCTTGAGAACCTGATGATGAACCCGACGCTGAGCGATCTGATCGGCGGCATCGAGAGCGTCACGCTGTCCGATGAAGAGGCGCGCCGGCGCGGGACGCAGAAGACCGTGCTGGAGCGCCGCGCTCCGCCGACCTTCGATGTATTGATCGAGATTCGCGAGCGCCACAAGCTGCTCGTGCATCACGATGTGAGCGAGGCGGTGGACGCGCTGCTGCGCAATCGCGCGCCGGTGGCCGAATTGCGCTATCGCGACGAGGATGGCCGCGTGCGCAGCGAGAAGGTGCGCCTGCAACGCGAAGAGGATCAGGACCGGCGCGAGGATGCCGAAGCGCCTGGTGATCGACGTGGACGCGGGCGGAGTGCGATGCGCTCTCGCTCGCGCGATGGGCACGGCGGGCGTGACAGCAGCAATGTGGAACGCTTTGAGCGCGGTGCTGGCGAGCAGTTGATGCCAGTGCTGAGCTTGTCGAACGGCGCGGATACGACGCCGATCTTCAGGCTGGAAGATGCCGGCGAGGGTGGCGATGAGGTGCTTCCGCTGGCCGAAGGGCAGAAGCCGCTGCGCATCTATGCCTTTGGCGTATCGAAGCACCGCCTGAAGCAGGCCGCGCGGCAGTTGCGGGTGCCGGCGTTGTTCGTCGATTCGATGAGCGAGACTGATGTGCTGATTACCGCCAAGTCGTACTATCGTCAGCGTCCGCGCACCATCATCGATGCCGAGCAGGACAATGTGCCGATCTATGTGCTGCGCTCGAACTCGGTGAACCAGATGGAAAGCTGTCTGGCCGACCTGTTTGGCTTGACTGAGGCGGAGCGGATGCCATACGAAAATGCGATGGAGGAGACCGAGGAGGCGATTCGGCGCGTGCTGGCCGGCGAGCGCGTGGTCGACCTGACCCCGCAGAACGCCTTCGTGCGCCGGCAGCAACACCAGCTTGCGCGCGCGTCAAACCTCGTTTCACACTCCTATGGCAAGGAGCCAGTGCGACGTGTGCGCATCTTTCGTGAGTGACGCGCGCAGCGGGATGTGAGTGGTGTGCGACATGCCTCAAAGCGTGTCGCACTTTTTTGTTGCATCACCCTGTGAAGAGTGGTTTGCGCCGGCGCGGCTTGCTTCTGGTTTGATGCGACAATTCAAACCCTATGTTCATCAGCGTTGAAGGTGTGGATGGCAGCGGCAAAACCACACAAGTGCAGCGGCTGGCCGCATGGCTGCGCGCGCAGGGCGAAGAAGTGACGTCGATACGCGAACCAGGCGGCACACGCATCGGCGATGCGGTCCGCGAGATCCTGCACGATCATGAAAATGCAAACATGGATGCGCGGACCGAACTGATGTTGTATTGCGCCTCGCGCACGCAGTTGATCGTGGAGCAGGTGCAGCCGCGCCTCGCCGCCGGCGGCATCGTGCTGAGCGATCGTTTTGCCGACAGCACCATCGCCTATCAAGGCTATGGGCGCGGCATCGATATCACCTTCCTCACCACCTTGTTGCAATTTGCCACGCGCGGCGTGACGCCCGACCTGACACTGTATTTCGATGTGGATGTGGAGCAGGCGCTGAGCCGCCGGCGCACAAGCGGTGGCGAGGTAAATCGTCTCGACACGGAGACATTCGATTTCTATCGGCGCGTGCACGACGGCTATCGCATGTTGATCGCGCAGTCGCCGGCGCGCTGGCTGGTGATCGATGCCTCAGGCACGCCCGACCAGGTGACTGCGCGGATGATTGAAGCGGTGAAGAAAAAACTCGCGGTTTGCGGGTAGGATGCAGGCCATGTCGATGACCAAGGGATGCATGTTGCGCTTCGTGGCAGCGTTTATCGGCGTTGCCCTGGTCGTCGCTGGAGGCATTGCGCTACTGGCCGGCCCGGACAACAACGTGCAGGTGATCCTGCCGCCGGATGTGGAAGTGCTGGGCGCTGTGCAACTGGTAAAGGCGGATGTTGGGCACTTTGTTGCCGCTGAGGCCGGCCAGGTTGAAGAAGTTGATGGCGATGTCCCGTTGCCGACTGAAACACCACAAGTGAAGCTCGCCGCTGCTGCGGTGTCAGAAGTCTCAGCGGCCCTAGTCTTGCAGGAAGCCACTGCAACGCCGGCGCCGGATGCTGCCCAGACCGTGCCCACAGTCGATGTCACAGCGGCGCTGCTGGCATATCAAAGCGCCTATCCCATTCCTCAGCGCATCGTGATCGACAGGCTCAAGGTGAATGCAAAGATTCAGCCGGTGGGGCCAGGCAAGGCCGTCAGCTCAAATGTCGTGGAATGGACTGCGCCAAACAACAAGAACGTCGGCTGGCACGATTATTCGGGGCGCATCGGCGAGGGCAAGAACATCGTGCTGAACGGTCACAACAACATCTATGGCGCGGTCTTTCGCAAGCTCTACACCCTGCAGGCCGGCGATGAGATAAAGCTATTCGGTGGCGACAAGCAGGTGGCGTATCGCGTCGAGGAAGTGATGATTCTGAAAGAGCGCGGCGAGCCGCTCGAAGTGCGCATTAAAAATGCGCAATACATCCAGCCCATGCCCAACGACCGGCTGACGATCATCTCGTGTTGGCCGGAGAACAACAACACCCATCGCGTCGTCGTTATTGCGCGGCCGGTTGCCGCCGAGTCGACTGCCTTGCCACAGGTGACGCCAGAAGCAAAGCCGTGAGGTTGAGCGCTGGATCGCTTCAACCAGCCATGAGCCACATCTCGTATGATTGGGGGATTCATGCGATTGACACGTGAGGCGGCGCTATGGTGCGCCATCGCGCTGCTGGCTGCCCTGCCACGGGTGCTTGGCCTCGATTACCTACTTTCCAATGCCGAAGCAACCAATGCGCTGAGGGCATTTGAGGCTGCAAAGGGCGTCACAGTCGCATTCCCCAATCCGCTTTTTGGCGCGCTGCAAATGATGCTGTTCGCTGTGCTGGGCGACAGCAATGTGACTGCGCGACTGATCTCGGCCAGTGCCGGCGTCGTACTGTGCGTTTTGCCGCTGCTGTTGCGCGACCGCCTGGGACGCGCGCGCGCGCTGTGGATGGGCGTGTTGCTCGCGCTCTCGCCGACGCTGTGGTTTGCCTCGCATCAATCTGGTGGGGCCATGCTGGCCTGGGCGCTGGCCTTTGCCGCGTTTTGTTTGTGGGGCCGGCGGGGCTGGCTGGATGGCGCGTTGGCGGGCGTGTTGCTTGCCAATGGGCAGGACGCCCTTGCGCCGTTCGTAGCTCTGCTGGCTGCGCTATTTGTGTCGGGGCGGTTGCAGTGGCGCGGCAATCCCATCACCAAGATGCTGGCTGTGGCCGGCGCGGCTTTCGTGCTTGCATCCACCACACTTTTCGTTCGACCGCAAGGTCTGGGTGACGCATTCAATGGCTTTGCACTTTGGGCGCAGGGTATGCGCGGCGCAAGCGCACTCTCCAGTGGCCGGCTGCTGGCTGGTTTTGCGCTGAATGACGCGCTAATCCTGCTGGCCGGCATCGCCGGCGTGGCGGTGCTGGCGGTGCTGCGCCGCTTCACGCGCGACGAGTGGGGCTGGGCGGCGTGGGCCGGCGCTGGTGTGCTACTGCTCATCTTTTCGCAGGGTCGTGATGCAACCTTGCTTGTGCCAATCGTGATCGGCGGTGCGGCGTTTGCCTCGGTGACGCTGCTGGCGCTGGTCGATTTCATGATGCTGCGTGATGAATGGGTGCGCTTTGCAGTCGCCGGCGGGCTGACCTTCATTTTGTGCATCTACGCCGGCCTCGGCATGCGGCAATACGCCGGCATGGGACAGGCGTCGTGGTTGCTGCCGACCGTCATTGCGCTGCTGCTCATGTTTGCCATCGTCGCCGGCGGCAGCCTGATCGGAAGTGTGTTGCCGGTGTTGCGTGGACTGCTGGCCGGTGTGCTGGGCGCAGTGCTATTGCATACGCTGGGCAGCGGCCTGCAGCTGACGCTGGTGAAGCCCGACAACGCCGCCGAAGCCTATCGCGCCGATGCGGCCGAAGATGGACTGGCTGCACTGGATGAGACGATTCAGGTGATGAGCCGGCGCGCCACTGGCGAGCCGCGCGCGATGGTGGTGCAATTACCTGCAGATGCGCCGGCAGCCTTGCGCTGGATTCTGCGCGGACAGCGCGGTGAGGGTATGGCAGGGCAACCTGCGCCGGCGTTGTTGACGAGATCGGGCGCAAAGCCGGATGCAGGAAGCTATATCGGCATGGCATTCCCCGTTGCCTCGACGGCCGCACTGAGCGACGTGGGCTGCAAATCGCAGCCGCAGGGTGGGGTGGATTGCCTTTCACTTGCGCGCTGGCTTGTTTTCCGCAACGCCGGTGCGCAGCAGACGGACAGTTGGATTTTCTGGGTGCGCGACGATCTCGCTGCGAAGGCGAGTGGCACACCGTAGGCAGTCCTGGGTTCAGAGTTCATCGTTGCGAGAATTTTGCACTCCAAACTCTGAACTCCAAACTAAAACATGCTTGGCGAACAACGATTGACCAAACTTGATGCGGCCGCGCATGAGACGTGGCTGGATCGGCCGCTGCTGGCAAAGGTGAACTGGGAAGCGGCACTTTATGCGCTGTTCATCGTGGTCGCCATCGTCTCGCGCTTCTACGATCTGGGCGCGCGGGCGATGAGCCACGACGAGTCGCTGCACACCTACTTCTCGTATCAGTTGGCGATGGGGCGCGGCTTTCAACACACGCCCCTGATGCACGGGCCGTTCCTCTTTCACGTCACCGCGCTCAGCTATTTCCTGTTTGGCGCGAATGACTTCACCTCGCGCGTGCCATATGCCATCTTCGGCATCGTGCTGGTCATTCTGCCGATCTTCTTCCGGCGCTGGTTGGGGCGCAGTGGCGCGCTCGTCACGTCATTCATGCTGCTCATCTCGCCGTCCATCCTGTATCACGCGCGCTACATCCGCCAGGAAGAAAGCGTGCTGGTGTGGACGGCGCTGACGGTGTTGTGCATCTGGCGCTACCTCGAAGACCGGCGCGCCGGCTGGCTGCTTGGCCTCGCTGCCGTGCTGGCTTTTCACGCCACCGACAAATCGACCTCGTTCCTGAGCATCGCGATGTTCCTCGTCTTTCTGGCGCCGGTGGCGTTGTGGCAACTGTTTCGCATGCAGAAGCGCCGGCGCGATGCGCTGATGCTGATTGCCTTTGGCGCGGTCACGGCGGTGTTCATGATCGGCCTCAGCATTCTCTTTGAATTGTTTGGCGGCCGCATTGCGCCGGCGGTTGGCTTGAGCAGCCTGTCGCTGATGGGCGGCAGCATCAGCCCGAACGCGCTGCTGTATTTCGCGATCATGCTTGCGCTGGCGGCGCTGACCAGCGTTGCGCTCATCGCCTTCTATCGCCGTTTCTTCGGTGAGTGGATGCGCGTGGCGGGGCGTGGCGCGCCGGCGCTCAACCTCGTCATCGTCATGGTGGCCACGACTATGTTCATGGGGTCGCCGGCGATGCTGCTGATCAAAAATCGCATCTGGAAGATCTTCAGCGGCGAGGAGCTGGTGCCGATCGCGCTGCTCGGCGACATGGCGAATCTGCAAAACAACCCCAACGTCATCGCCACCATGTTCGCCATGGCAGTGGCGCTGATTGCCGTCGCGACTGCCATCGGCGTGGTGTGGAATGCGCGGCGCTGGGGCGCGATCAGCGCCATCTTCCTTGCCATCACGGTGACGCTGTTCACGACGATCTATACCAACACCGCCGGCATCGGCAGCGGCTTCGTCGGTCAACTTGGCTACTGGATGGCGCAGCAGGATGTGAAGCGTGGCAGCCAGCCGTGGTACTACTACGGCTTGCTGGTGCCGATGTACGAATATACCGTGCTGATCGGCTCGTTGTGCGCGATGACGCTGCTTTCAGCGCGGCTGCTGCCGCAATTGCGCAATTTCAAACGCTTCCTCGTCACGTTGAAAGCGCATCTGTTTATCGTGTTTGTCACATGGTGGACGCTGGCGACATGGCTGATCTACACCGTTGCTGGCGAGAAGATGCCGTGGTTGACGGTGCATTTTGCGCTGCCGATGGCGTTCCTGACTGGCTGGTTTGTGCGCTGGTTGATAGTGAAGGCGCTGCCGGCGATGCGTGATTCCAGGCCGGCGCGCTGGCTCGGCACGGCCGGGTTGGCGCTGCTCGTGGTCGTGCTGCTCATCCGTTTGCTCTCGCTGATCGGCAGCCTGAACCTGAGCGGCGCCGGGAATGCGGTGGTGTTGCAATGGGTGATGAGCTTCGCGCTGACCGTGGCGGCGCTTGTGCTGACAGCCCATTTTCTGCGGCGCGCGGCCCATGCGGCGGCTCTGCCGGCGGTGGGGCTGGCCGCATTCGCCGTGCTCAGCCTGCTCACCATTCGCACCGCCGTGATGGTGACCTATATCAACTACGACTACACCAAAGAGTTGCTGTTCTACGCACACGGCGGACCGGGGATCAGAATTGCCATCAACCAGATTGAAGATCTGCAGCGCCGGATGGGCGGCAAAGAATCACTCAGGATCGGCTATACGCAAGAGACAAGCTGGCCGATGTCGTGGTACATGACCCAATTCCCCGGCGCGCGTTTCCTGGGTGGCAACTTGCCTGGCGACGTCGATGATTTGCAGGTGGTCATAGCCAGTGAACAGGATGCCAATTTCAACCAGATGGCTGAGCAGCTCAGCCCGAATTTCCGTCGCTTCGACTACATGCTGGTGTGGTGGCCGATGCAGGATTATTTCGATCTGAACTGGGAGCGCATCAGCTATTCGCTGTTCAACCCCGAAGCGCGCGCGGCGCTGTGGGAGATTGCGTTTAATCGCAACTACGAGCCGTATGCGCGGCTGTTCAACAAGACTTCGCTGACGCCGGAGAGCTGGTCGCCTGGGCATCGCTTCAGCCTGTTTGTGCGCAACGACATGGCCGAGCAACTGTGGGATTATCGCGCCGGCGACGTTGCCAGCGGCGCCACGCCCTCGCAGGTGACCGGGCCGAAGTTGCAAAGCCCCGCCGGCATCGCTTTTGCCCCCGATGGTTCACGTTATCTGGTCGATCACAAGAGCAATCGCGTCTTCCATCAGGATGCGGCCGGCAACCTGATCGACTCGTGGGGTGGTGGCGGCAATGAGTCGGGCAGGTTCAACGACCCGTGGGGCATCGCAGTAGACAGCGCCGGCAACGTCTATGTCGCCGACACGTTCAACCATCGCATCCAGAAGTTCGATGCGCATGGGCAATTCCTGACGACGTGGGGCCGGCCCGGCGCGACGAATGAGCCGGGCAATGGCGCCGACACGCAGTTCTTTGGCCCGCGCGATATAGCCATCGATCCGCAGGGCCGGCTGCTGGTGACCGACACCGGCAACAAGCGCGTGCAGGTTTTCGATGCGAACGGCAACTTTATCGGGCAGTTCGGTGGCAGTGGCAATACGCAAGGCCAGTTCAACGAGCCGGTCGGCATTACGGTGGATAGCGCCGGCAACATCTATGTGGCTGACACATGGAACGCGCGCATTCAGGTGTTCGATTCGGCATTCAAGTTCTTGCGCACTTTCCCGGTCGTCGAATGGGCGCAGATGCCAGCCAGCGATTTGCAAAATGTCGATCACAAACCGTATCTGGCGATCGAAGGTAACACGCTGTTTGTGAGCAGCCCGCGCACGGCGCAGGTGCTGGGCTTCACGCTGCAAGGCACGCCGGTGGCGTTGCCGGAAGTCACCTTTGAGGCGAATGCCTTGCCAACCGGCTTGCAGGTGAATGGCAATGCGCTGTTTGTGACCGATGCAGCCAACGCCGAGGTGAAGAGCTTTATCTTGAACGCCGGCGGGCTACGATAGAAAAGACGACCCGGGCGATTACCCTCAAGTCACAGATGAAGCTGACTGGCATGCCACGGGTTTCGCCGGCCTAGCTGCGCAAAGGCGCGATCCTGCGCCGTCCACATCGCGCGCTTGCGCTTCGCTGTCATGTGATCGAAGCCGAGCAGATGCAGTGTGCCGTGAATGACGAGCAGCCGCAATTCATCTTCGACGCTGTGACCGTAGGCGGCAGCCTGTGCAGCGCAATGATCCATCGAGATGACGATGTCACCCAGATAGAGCGTCGCTGCGGGATCCTCGCTTTGGGAAGGGGCGGTTATGCGGCCATCTTCAAACCCATCGCCGCCAAAGGACAGCACGTCTGTTGCCGCATCCACTCCCCGAAACTTGCGGTTGAGTTCGCGCAACTCAGCATCATCGCTGAGTCGGATGCTCAATTCGGGCGGCAATGGCAGCGGCTGCGCCTGTGCCAGCGCTGCCCGCGCAGCATCGCGCATGAGGCCGGCGCGCCCCGCCGGCAGAAAGGCGCGTTTGCCGAGGATGTGAATCATGTCATCGGGTTGCAGCGCGTGACTGTGGGTGTGAACTGAATTGGTTTCAGGGTCACGGCGCTGCCAATTCCTGATCGCCGGCGCGAGCGGGCATGGCCGGTTGGGATGGCGCCAGCGGCTGTGCGCCGGCAACTTGCGGGTACACGATGCGCGGGTGATACATGCCGCGCAGTGTCTCCAAAAATGACAGGCGCGCCACTTCCATCTCGCGCAGCGTCAGATCACTGTCGTCTAGTTGATGTTCGTTCAACCGCTCGCTGAACACGCGGCGAATGACTGCATCCATCTCTTCGGCGCTGTTGGAGCGGCTGGATCGCACGGCTGCCTCGCTGCTGTCTGCCAGCATGACCAGCGCGATCTCCTTGCTCTGCGGGCGCGGGCCGGCGTAGCGAAATGGTCGCGGATCGACATCGCCGCCCTGCTGCACCGCCTTTGCATACTGATAATTGGTTTTCAGCGTGCCATGATGCTGGGCGATGAACGAGCGGATGCTTGCCGGCAGGCGATACTTCGAAGCCAGTTTCAGGCCATCGCTGACATGGTTGCGCAACACAGCCGAGCTGGTTAGCGGATCAAGCTGATCGTGCGGGTTCTGCCCATCCAACTGGTTCTCGATGAAGAAATACGGGTTGGCCATCTTGCCGATGTCGTGGAAATAGGCGCCGGTGCGCGTCAGCAATGAGTCCGCGCCGATGCGCTCGGCGGCATGCTCGGCCAGATTTGCCACCATCAGGCTGTGGTGGTAGGTGCCAGGCGCCTTGGTCACCATCTCCTGCAACAGCGGATGCGACAGGCGCGACAGCTCGATCAACTGCACGATGGTGGTGATGCCGAAGACCATGCCAGTGAGATACAAGATCACCAACGACAAGCCGGCGGATAGCACGCCGCTGGTGATGCTGGCGATGAGATAGATCGTCAACTGTGCGGCGTCGTTGGGTTGATAGGCGCGCAGATTGAAAGCCAGCACGGTGAGCGCCTGGCCCACGCCGGCCAGTGCGCCGGCGCGCAGGAAGTTGCTCAATCGCTCGGCGCGCCCCAGCGTTAGGCATGCAATGACGCCGCTGATGCTGATGCAGGCTGCAAATTCAATTTGCTTGTCCATCGACAGGCCGACCAGCGCGCCCAACACGATGGCGCTGACGACGCCTGGCAGCAAGCCCGACCAGTTGGTGATGACGATGGCGACCGTGGCGAGCGGCGCGAGATAGGGCAGCACGCCGTGTCCGGGCAGCAGCCAGCGCGCCAACAGCAGCATGGCGACCAGCGCGGCCGCGCTGAGGGCGGAGTTGCGCACCTGCCGTTTGAAGAGGCTTTGGCGCGTCTCGATCATCGCAAGCGCCAGCACGAAGACGGCAGTGGCGCTGAACAGCATGGCGCTGAGGATGCTGGTGAGCGAGAGGGTTGGCCGGCGCAGGTTCATCTTCTCCAGTGCTTCGAGGTCTGCCGGCCCAATCACCTGCCCGCTGCGAATGACGATCTGGTTCGACTCGAAGGATCGCTCAACCGACTTTACATTTTCGCGGGCGGCGCGACGCGCGGCCTCGGTGGCCGCCGAGTCGTAGTTGGTGTTCGGCACGATCAGCGCGCTGACCAACTGGCTGACTATATCCGCCTCTTCACTGTTCAAGCTGAAGCTGATGATGTTGTTGGCGCCGGCGCGGGCCTTGTCCAGGTTGTCGGGGTGGATGGGTGAGCGCATGGCCACATCCAGCACCGCCAGCAACTGGCTGCCGATGCGATTCCAGCTGCTGTCGTTCAAGGTGACGATCCGGCGCGCGACCGACTCGCCGATGACGACCTCGGGCATTGCTGTTAGCTGCAGGACTTTTTCATCGGGCTTCGTGCCGGCTTCGGCGCGAATCTCACGGATGCGATCGATGAGGTTGAGCGCAGTCGCCATCTGCCGGCGCGAAACCTGCGTATCGGGCGAGGTGAAGATGGGCGAGACGCTGGCCTCGGCAAGATCGCGCCGGCGGTTGGTGTCGATGTCGCTGACGAAGGTGATGCGATATGGCGCGCGGATGTCGAAGGCTGCGACATCGCCGGCGGAGTATTCCACACCAGCGCCGACGACGTAGCGGGTGAGTTGGGCCAGCGTGAGGCCGGCAAACGTCAGCAGAGCCAGCGCGCCAAGCTGCACGGCTTTGCGCCGGCCCAAGCCGCGCATCTGACTCATTGCGCCTGAGTTCGCATCTAGGTTCATTCGCTGGTTTGCGGAAAATGCAATATGAACGAAGCGCCTCTCGTCACGACCATTTTCCGCCCGGTAAGGGACGGGTGATGGACTAGGCGAGCAGCTCGCGCACGACTTCGTTCACAAGCTTGCCGTCGGCGATGTCTTTGACTTTGGGTTGCAGCGCTTTCATCACCTGCCCGTGCTGTTTGGACGATGTGGCATTGACTTCAGCGATGGTCTGTCGCGCGATCTCTGCGATCTCATCGCGTGAGAGCTGCTTTGGCAAAAACTCGCGCAAGATAGCCATCTCGGCCTCTTGCTGGGTGAGGAGATCTTCGCGGCCGGCGTTCTTCGCCTCCAGCAGCGATTCCTCGTGTTGTTTCATCTCGCGGCGGACCAGCGCCAACACATCGGCATCGCTCAGCACGCCGCCACGCCCGTCGGTGCGGGCGTCCACCTCCGCATTCTTGATCTGCGCGACGAGCAGGCGCAACACTGTTTTGCGCGTTTCGTCTCCGGCGCGCATAGCTGCCTTTAGTTCATCATTGATGCGAGTTTTGAGTGCCGAATCCATGGTTGCTCTGTTGCCCTCGAACGCTTCGCGCCGGGCGATGGGGATATCTTAACCGAAATCGCCGGCGATGCGATGGGGCTATGTGCTGATCCGTCGCAAGCGCGCTAATGACCGGCTGAAAGAACAAACGCCCCAACGCGTGTTCAGCGTGAGGCGCTTGCTGGTCGCTGCAAACGAATTGCGGCGCGGCCATTTCTGGCGCGCTATTTGGCTGCGCAGATGGCATTCAAGGCGCTGTCGTAGGCTGTCTTCACTTGCTCCGCCGGCCCGCGCAACTGCTCGATCACCTGCGACAGCGGCGTGCTGTCATCCATGCCCTCGGTGGCCTTTTCCAGATCGTCGAGCGCACGAATGAGATCGAGGGTGGTGCCGCCGTTGCTTAGCGTCTGCGCGACTGTGCGCACTGTTTCGATGGTCTGCTTGGCCTGGCGAATGCGCTGCCGCAACTCACCGACGGTTGCCACCGGCTTCGAGGTCCGGACGGATTCCCCAAGATCCAGCACGCCCTGCGCGGTGTTGCGCAACGTGGTGCAGACGGTGCTGCGCGCATCGGCGACGGCCTGACAGCCGGCGAGCGGCAACAAAACAAGCGCGATCAGTGCAATGGCTTTCTTCATCATGATGTTTTCCTCTTTGCTGAATCAGCTTTCGCATGCGATGGCGCAACTGGATCGCGCGCCATCACAACTGTCCTCCTGACAGGTCAACTGTATAACAGAAATCGCAGTGCGCGGGAGCGCTTTCTCATGCAGCGGGGGGCAGGGCTGCGTCGGCGTTGTCTCGCGCCGGCGAGCGAAGTCGCTCCAGCGAGAATTTGAAAACGATGACCTGCGAGATGATTGCCCATGCCAGCGCCAGCGTCACCACGATCACCACGATGGTGATGATTGTCTTGGCCTGGCCGGCCAGGATCGGCACGCGCAACTCGGCCAGATTGAGCCGCACCTGAGTGTTTTGAGAGTGTGCGCTCACCGTTGTCAGCAGTGTGTTCAGGCGCACCAGCGGCGAGGTCAACGTGCCTACCACTGTCTGGATGGTGTTTTCCTTCTTCACCTGCAGGGCCTGCCAGGTCTCGCGGATGTTCTGCTCGATCGCTTGAAGATCGCCGACGAGTTGCCTTGTCTGCCCGAAGATGCCGTTTTCCCCATCGATGAACGGCAGGCGGTTGAGCGCGCTCAAGGTGTCCTCAGCAGCTTGCAGCACTTCGCTTGCAGATTGCAGGGTGGTGGTAAGCGTGTTGACCTCGCTTGAAAGATCCTGGTTCAGCAGGCGCTCGGCGCCGGCGATGATGAGGTTTGTGTCTTGCAATGTCTGCCCGCTCTGGCGCACCTTCGCCTCAATATCCTGCACGGTTGTTTGCACCTTCGCCAGCGGCGGGTCGATCCTGGCGACGCCGTGGCGCGCGCGCTGCAACGCGGTCACGCTCAGGCTCGCTACCACGTCGATGGTTCCATGCAATTCATTGCGCAGCAGCCAGGCGCCGGCGATGCCGGCCAGTGACAGCAACAGGGTGATGACGGCAAGCACCATGGCGGCGATGTAGAGAATGCGCTTGATCGTTTTTTTCATGGGTTGGGTGGGAGATCAGGAGGCGATGGAAGTCGTGTTGAGAGACTGATGCAGTGGAGAGATTGTAGCCTCGTCAGGACGCCGGCGCATCGTCTGCAATCGTCTTGTATTATCATGCCCCGGCAGCAACGCCTTTGCATTGCCATACGCGCATCATGCCATCACAGCCCGACTACTACGCCATCCTTGAAGTCAGCCCCTCTGCCAGCCCCGAAGTCATCACTTCTGCCTATCGCAGTCTGGCGCGTAAATATCATCCCGATGCGAACCGCAGCCCAGAAGCCGGCGCGAAGATGAAGGCGATCAACGCCGCCTATGACGTGCTGGGTGATCGCGACAAGCGCGCAACCTATGACCGTCAGCGCACAGCTGCTGCAAAGGTGACGCCAGCGCCAGCCACGCCGCCGGCAAGCCCCTCGCCGGCGCCAGAAGTATCCCCTTCCCAGCGCGTGTGGGCGGTTCTCGCCTCGCCGGCGTTCGGCGCCTTCGTTGTTGCCTTCATCATTGCGTATGTGGCGCTGGCATTCATCACAGATGCGATTGCACCCAGAATCAGCGAGACCTTGCTGGCGCTGCTGGCCGTGCTGGTTGCGCTCGCAGCGACATGGCTTCTGCGCCGGCCGCGCAAGTAATTCTCCATTCTCGTCATCGTGTCGCGGGCCGCTTCCGTGCTGATTTGCGTTTTCCACGTCCGCGAATTTGCCTTGCATAGCCATTGACATTTTTTTAGTTTTGCCTAAACTCTGAGCGGGATTTAGCTTTGACTAAATAGTGAGGGAGGGCGATAACGCATGAAAGATTTACGAACAACTGCTGCAAGCGCCAGCCGCCGGCGATTTCTCAAGGCCGGTTTGGCGGGCGCCGGCGCAGTCACATTAGCGGGGTGCGCGGCGCAGCCGGCGGTGCAGCCCATCGTTTTGCCTGCTGCTCAGGCCGATGAGATGATGACTGCTCACTTGCCCAGCAACGACACAACCAGGCCTCAACCGCAGAGCGATCACCTTGGCCACAACAGCCTGACTGTTGGCACAGTCGATCATGCCCGCAATGGCTTCGACCCCATGAAAATGCTGGTCGACTTCGATCTAGGCCAGGCCAGCACGCTGCCCAGCGGCCAGCCGCTGCGCGAATACAGGCTCTACGCCGAAGACAAGGAGATCGAAATCGCGCCCGGTGTGTTCTTCCCCGCCTGGACCTACAACGGACGCATCCCCGGACCGACCTTGCGCTGCACCGAAGGTGATCGAATTCGGATCGAGTTCATCAATGGCAGCGCCCACCCGCATTCCATCCACTTTCACGGCGTGCATCCGGTCGAAATGGATGGCGTGACCGGGGAGCCGTCTGGCGATATTCAACCCGGGCAGTCCTTCGTCTACGAATTTGATGCCGAGCCATATGGCATTCTGCCGTATCACTGCCATGTCGCGCCGATCAAGCGCCACATCCACAAGGGCTTGTATGGCATGTTGATCGTGGACCCGAAGGAGGGCAGGCCGCCGGCGCGCGAATTTGCCATGGTGATGAATGCCTTTGACACCAATTTCGACGCTGCCAATGAGGTGTATGCCGTCAATACGGTGGCGTTTGAATTTGCGCGCCGGCCCATCCCCGTGCAACAGGGTGAGCTGGTGCGCATCTATCTTGCCAATTTCACGGAGTTCGATCTGGTAAACACCTTTCACTTGCATGCCAACGTGTTCGATTACTACGATCACGGCACGACGCTGGAGCCGCAGTTGCGACGCGTGGACACCATCGTCCAGGCGCAGGGTTCGCGCGGCATCGTTGAATTCCGTGCCAGGCGCCTTGGCAAGCCGATGTTCCATGCCCATGTCAGTGAATTCACCGAGTTGGGCTGGATGGGTCACTTCAACGCGGTCAAACCCGAGGATTTCCAGGCTGCCTTGCAGGCAGCAGGCGTAAACGCGCACTGGGATTACCTGTCGCGCAACAGCAACACAAGCGTTCGCGCGTAGGAGATCGATATGAATTCTGCAAATACCAAACCGCCGATCAACGCTGATGCGCCACAAAAACAGATCGGCGGCGCTGCATGGGGGCTGGCGCTCATCCCGTTGCTGTTGCTTGGTTTGGTGGCCGGCTACATCGTTGCCACCGGCGGCGGCCTGCAAACACTGGCCGGCCCGCCAGTGGAGCAGATCAAGGTGCAACGCGTCGTTTTGCCGCAAGCGGGCATCATCCAGGTTGAAGTCGTCAACGACGGCCCTCAGGAGGTCACTATTGCGCAGGTCATGGTGGATGACGCCTTCTGGCAGTTCAAGGCGTCGCCATCGAACATCATTCCCCGCTTTGGCAAGGCCACATTCACGATTCCCTATCCGTGGGTGCGGGACGAGGCGCACGCCATGTTGTTGCTGACCAACATCGGCACAACCTTTGCCGCCGAGGTGCCTGTTGCAGTCAAGACACCGCAGCTGGACGCGAACCTGCTGCTGCGCTTCGCACTGGTTGGCCTGTATGTCGGCGTCGTGCCGGTGGCGTTGGGGCTGATGTGGTATCCGTTCATGCGCCGGCTCAGCCGGCGTGCCATGAATTTCATCCTTGCGCTTACCGTTGGGCTGCTGTTGTATCTGGCGGTTGGAACCTGGCTGGATGCGGTTGAATTCGCAGCTGAAGCGCCAACGTTTTGGCAGGGCGTGCCGCTGGCGCTGTTCATGGCTGTCATTACATTCGGCGTCATCGTGGCGCTGAGCAACCGCCGGAAGCGGGCAGGCAGTGATACCGCGCTGGCTGTGTCCTATCGCATCGCGCTCGGCATCGGCCTGCACAATCTCGGCGAGGGGCTGGCTATTGGCGCGGCCTTTGCCGCCGGCCAGGCTGCGCTGGGCACGCTGCTCATCCTCGGCTTCACGCTGCACAACATCACGGAGGGCGTCGGCATTGCCGCGCCGATCGTCAAGCAGAACCCGGGGCTGAAGCACTTTGTGTTGTTGGCGGCACTGGCGGGTGGGCCGGCCATCCCGGGCACACTCATCGGCAGCTACGCTTTCGATCCGGTCCTCGCCACTATCTTTCTCGGCATCGGTCTCGGCGCCATTGCGCAGGTGATCTGGGAGGTGGGCAGGCTGATTGCGCGCGACAACCAGCAACATGCCGAGCCGGTGATGAACTGGGTGAATCTGAGTGGCGTCGTGGCCGGCATCATGATCATGTTTGCCACCGCGTTTCTGGTGAAGTTTTGAGGCGCCTGCAGCCACGGTATCCGCCAAAGAAACCTGCGGCAAAGCCTGTTTCAAGCCAGTATTGACGCTCTGACGTTCGAATCGCGGCCCGTCGATTGACATTCAGTGGGTTGTTCCTATAATCCCAAACATCTGAATAGATGTTCATGTAATCAGAGCAATGAAACCCTCTTCACCCTCAACCCGAACGGACGTCATCGTGCTGGAAGAAAAAGATGCAGCGCATCTGGCAGAGCTTTTTCGCGCGCTGGGCGACGCCAGCCGCATTCGCATCCTGTCGGCCATCGCCGATGAAGAGTTGCACGTCGGCGCGATTGCAGAGATCGCCGGCATCAGCGAGTCAGCGGTCTCGCACCATTTGCGTGGGCTGCGACAGATGCGGCTGGTGCGGGCGCGTAAGGAAGGCCGCGAGGTGTATTACAGCCTTGACGACGAGCACGTGACGGCGTTGTTCAGACAGGGGTTGGAGCATGTGCGGCACGGGTGATTTGATATGGGTGAGACAACCACACAATCCTTTCGCATCACTGGCATGGACTGTGCCGATTGCGCCAAAACCATCGAGCGCGGCGTGAGCAAGCTGGACGGCGTGACGCGTTGCACGCTGAATTTTGGCGCGGCGGTGTTGAAGGTGGAAGGCGCGTCGCGCGAGGCGGTCATTCAGCGCGTGAAGGCGCTTGGCTATGGCGTGGAAGACGAAGCGCGCGCGGCACAAGCGTCTGTGGCAACCGCGCCGGCTGCCGGGCTTGCCGGCTGGGTCGACCGCCTGCCTACAAACGGCATCGTTGGCTTTTTGCGCTTTTTGCTGCAAAAGACCGATACCACCCTGGCGGTGCTGGGGGCGTTGCTCGTCCTGCCCAGCCTCATCTTTGTCGAGATCGGGCCGCTGTTCACCGGCGTGAGACCCGCATCCCCGATATTCAACGCCCTGTCGCTGGCGGCGATGCTGGTGGCCGGCCTGCCCATTGCCCGCAGCGCGTGGCGCGCCATCACCATCAATCGTGAGATCAACATCAATGTGCTGATGACCATTGCGGCCATCGGCGCGGTGGTCATCGGCGCCTACACCGAGGCCGGCCTGGTGGTGGTGCTGTTTGCCATCGGTGAGGCGCTGGAGGGCTTCACGACCGACAAGGCGCGCGATTCCATTCGCAGCCTGATGCAAGTGGCGCCCAACGAAGCCACACTGCTGGAAATGCATGTGGGTTCGCACGCGCATACCCTGCCCGAGGCCGCCAGCGTCGACGGCTTCATCAGCCTCGATGCCATCGCCATGCCGGATGACCACGCGCATGACGCCGCTGAGGAGCATGCGCACGCCCATTCGGACGAAGTGCATTACCACGAGCGGCGCGTGGATGTGTCCATGCTCAAGGTTGGTGATTTGATCCTGGTCAAGCCCGGCGAACGCATCGCCATGGATGGGCGCATCGTCAAGGGTGCGTCGTCGGTCAACCAGGCGCCCATCACGGGCGAAAGCGTGCCGGTGGAAAAGCAGCCCGGCAGCGAGGTGTTTGCCGGCACGATCAACGGCGAGGGCGCGCTGGAGATTGAAGTGACGCGCGTGGCCGCTGACAACACCATCAGCCGCATCATCCGCATGGTCGAAGAAGCGCAAGAGCGCAAGGCGCCGGCGGAGCGCTTCGTCAACCAGTTCGCGAAATACTACACGCCGGCGGTGATCGCACTGGCAATTCTGGTGGCTGCCGCGCCGCCGCTCATTTTCAACGCGCCTTTCTGGGGCGACCCATTGACTGGTGACCAGGGCTGGCTCTACCGCGCGCTGGAATTGCTGGTGGTGGCCTGTCCCTGCGCGCTGGTCATCAGCACGCCGGTGGTCATTATCAGCGCCATTTCGAATGCGGCTCGCAACGGCGTGTTGATCAAGGGCGGGGCATATCTGGAGGCGTTGAGCAAGGTGCAGGCATTTGCCTTTGACAAGACCGGCACGCTGACTGAAGGCAAACCCAACGTCATTCGCATCAGGGCGGCCGGTTGCGCGTCGCAGTTGGTGGAGCCTTGCGCCGATTGCAGCGATCTGCTGGCGCTGGCGAGCGCAGTTGAGAAGCGCAGCGAACACCCGCTGGCGCGCGCCATCGTCGTGGCCGCCGAGGCCAGCCAGCTCCAGTCGCGCTACCCGCTGGCTGAGGCCGTGACAGCGCTGCCGGGCAAGGGCGTGGCCGGCAGCGTCGGCGGACGCAGCGTGTTGATCGGCAGCCACAACTATTTTGATGGCGCGATGCCGCATGACCGCGCCGTGTGCGCTGAGATCGACGCTGCGTCGCAACATGGCCAAACACCGATGCTGGTGGGGGCCGACGGCGCATATCTGGGCTACATCACTGTGGCCGACACGGTGCGCCCATCCTCGCGCGAAGCCATCGCTGCGCTGAACCGCAGCCACATCCAGGCAACGGTGATGTTGACTGGCGACAACGCCGGCACCGCCAGGACCATTGCGCAGCAGGTGGGTGTGACCGAAGTGCGCGCAGAGTTGATGCCGGAGCACAAGGTGGATGCAGTGAAGGCGCTGCTGGCGCGATATGGTTCGGTGGCGATGGTGGGGGATGGCGTGAATGACGCGCCGGCATTGGCCACGGCAACCGTCGGCATTGCGATGGGCGCCGGCACGGCGCAAGCCATGGAGACCGCTGATATTGCGCTGATGGGCAACGACCTGAGCAAGCTGCCGTTTGTGCTGCGGCTGAGCCGCGCGGCGATGCGCACGATCGCCTTCAACATCGTTTTCGCCATTGGCATCAAGCTGGTGTTTCTGGCGCTGGTGCTGGCCGGCCTGGGCACGATGTGGATGGCGGTGCTGGCCGATGTTGGCGCGTCGCTGGTGGTCACGCTCTTAGGCATGCGCCTGCTGAAATTTAAGTGATGGAAAGCGCAGCGCCGGCTTGAGTAACAAATACTCAAGCCGGCGCTGTGTCGTCTATTGCGTGAGCCGCGCTGCTTTTAGTGGCCGCTTGCTGCAGCCGATGCTGCGGTGGGCGCCGGCGAGAAGATGCTGTCGTCGTGCTCGCCAGTGACCTCCAACGTGCCGAGGGCTCCCTTCAGCATGCGATAGGCCGCGTGATCCACGAGCGTGTAACTGCCCGGCACCTCAAGTTTGAACTCGAAGACTGCCGCCGATCCGGGCGGCGTGTACCAAGTCTCCTCGTTCGCGGTGAAGGTGGCTGGATCTCCGCTGTAGACCTTGTCGAAGATCTCTCCGATCAAGTGGAAGTTCGACCCGATGTTTGGTCCGCCCACACCAAAGAACAGGCGCACTGACTCACCCACCTTTGCCTTCAAGGGATGAATCTTGGTCAACGCGTTGACATGTCCGTTGAAGGTGAAGTATTCAGGCCGTTCATTCATGGCCTTCGAGTTGCTGAATGCCTGATGTCCCGTTTCACCATACGCGCCTGACGTATACCAATCACCCTGCACGACATAGAACTCACGATCCACTTTTGGCAAGCCGCCGGGCGGCTCCACCAGAATCGCGCCATACATGCCCAGTGCGATGTGATGCCAGACGGGCGGCGCGGCGCAGTGATAGATGTAAATGCCGCGATGCAACGCCTTGAACGTGAACGTCTTCGACTCGCCAGGAGCGGCCGTCGTGACGGCGGCGCCACCCCCTGGGCCGGTGACGGCGTGCAGGTCGATGTTGTGCGGCACCTGATTGCCCTTCGGGTTATCCAGCGTCAGCTTTACCGTGTCGCCTTCCATGACGCGCAGCATCGGACCAGGCACGGTGCCGTCAAACGTCCAGAACTGAAAGGTTGTCCCATCGGCCAGTTCCGACACGACTTCCTTGCAGGTCAGTTTGAACTCCACCGTCGTCGGCTCCGTGCGTGTGATGGGAGGCGGAACAACGGATGGATCGAACACGACGTTTGCCACGTCGGTGGGCATCGCCGGCACGGGAGTCGGCGCTGCCTGTGTGACGGCTGATGTGGCCCCTGCATCGGTCTTGGCGGCGGTGTTGCATGCAGCCAGCGCCAACCCGCTGAGGCCGACGCCAGTCGCGGTCAGAAACCGTCGCCGCGAAACTGGAGAAGGTTGATTTGAATTGCTCATACTTGCTTGCTATCCTGTTTATCTGCCAATGTGCATTGTTCGTGACTTGTTTAGACCCCCGTATTTTGCATGATTCCATGCCAAATGGAATGACTTTTGTCACAGTGACGCGAGCTGGAAGACGGAAAAATACCTAGGGTGCCGGCGCAATCCGTTGGTATCATCACCGCCTCATGAGCGACAAGACGCGCCTCGATCTTCCCGTTGTGCTGCCGGCGATTCACCCTCAGGACGATTGCGTTCACTTGCTCACTGACCGTTTGAAATATGTGCGTGGCATCGATGACGCGCACGTCGTCTTCGAGGGCGGCCGCGCGCAGTTGTGCATTCACTATGACCCCAACCTGATTCCGTTGAGTCAGGTGCAACGCATTGCGCGCGACACCGGCGCAGCGGTGGGCCAGCGTTACCGGCACGAGCAGATTGCCTACAGCCGCTCGCTGGCCGCCGATGCCGCGATTGGCTTGACGGATGTGCTGTCCAGATTGCCGGGGATGTTGCATGCGAACGCGAATTACGCCGCCGGCTTGATCAGCGTGGCCTATGACACAGAAAAGCTCACGCGCGAAGCCATCGACCATGCCATTCGCGGCATGGGCTACACCGTCATTGCCTCTCCAGACCAGGTGCGCACACTCGTGCCGAATGCCGTGCCGCACATTGCCAAAACTTCTGCTGCACCGCCGGCTGCACCCCCGCAGCGAGATCACGAGCACGAGCATGACCACGAACACGAACATGAGCATGACCATGAACACGAACATGACCACGACCACGAGCATGAACATGATCATGAGCACGAACATGATCATGACCATGAGCATGCTGAAGCCGACATGCACGCAGGGCATCATCACGGCTCTGCGCCGGCGTTTCTGCCACACTGGATGCAGGAGCGCTGGACATTTATCCTGGTTGCGGCTGCCGGCATTTTCTTCTTGATCGGCTGGGCCGGCAGCACCTTCTTCGGGTTGGCGCCGCAAATCGCTCTTGTCTTCTTCCTGCTGGCCTATCTTGCCGGCGGCTACGACATCGCCACCGAGGCCATCCCGGGTTTGCTGAAAGGCAAATTCAACACCGACCTGCTCATGCTGCTGGCTGCCGGCGGCGCTGCCATTCTGGGTGAATGGGCGGAGGGCGCCTTCCTGCTTTTCCTCTTCGCGCTTGGCCACGCCGGCGAACATTACGCGCTCGACCGCGCCCGCACTGCCATCGATGAACTGGGCGCGCTGATGCCGAAGACCGCCCATGTGCGGCGGGGCGATCGGATCGTGGAGATGGACGTGGCGCAATTGCAGGTGGATGAAGTGGTGGTGGTGCGCCCGGGGGACCGCGTGCCGGTGGATGGCGCGGTCATCAGCGGTGAGAGCGCCATCGATCAGTCGCCCATCACCGGCGAAAGTGTGCCGGTGCAAAAGGAGCCAGGCGACGAGGTGTTCGCCGGCACGATCAACCATGATGCTGCGCTGGATGTGAAGGTCACAAAACTCGCGCAAGACAACACCCTCAGCCGCGTGATGGAGATGGTGGCCGAGGCGCAAAGTCAGCAAAGCCCGACACAGCAGTTCACTGACCGCTTCACCACCCGTTTCGTGCCGGCGGTGCTGGTCACGGTTGCGCTGGTCATCGTCGTGCCGCCCATCATTGGCCTGATGCCGTTGCAGGAGAGCTTCTACAAGGCCATGCTGCTGCTGGTGGCAGCCTCGCCGTGCGCGCTGGCGCTTGGCACGCCGGCGGCGGTGCTGGCCGGCATCGCACAGGCCGCGCGCAATGGTGTGCTGATCAAGGGCGGCGTGCATCTCGAAAATCTGGGCGGGTTGGACGCGATCGCCTTCGACAAGACCGGCACGTTGACCGAGGGCAAATTCAACGTGACCGACGTCGTCACGCTCAACGGTCTTGAGCGCGACGACGTGATGAAGCTCGCCGGCGCGGTGGAGCAGCAATCAAACCATCCGCTGGCGCAGGCCATCGTGCGCGCTGCCCACGCGGAGAAACTGGTATTGCCGGCGGCCGGCCCGCTGGAAAATGTGCCCGGCAAGGGGGTGCGCAGCAGCGTGGACGGCAAGCCGGTGTTGATTGGCGCGATGAAGCTGTTTGACGGCAGCGTGCCGGCTGAGGTGCGCGCGGCGGTGCAGCAACTTGGCGATGCCAGCCGGTCATCGATGGTCATCCAGCACGACGGACAGTTTGTCGGCGTGATTGGGCTGGCCGACACGCTGAAGTCCAACGCCGGCGACACCTTGCGCCGGTTGCGCGAGCTGGGCATCAAGCACCTGGTCATGCTCACTGGCGACAAACAAGCCGTGGCCGAGCGCATCGCCAAAGATGTGGGGCTGACCGAGATCAAGGCGGAGTTGATGCCCGAAGACAAGTTGACGGTCATCAAGTCGCTGTTGCAGGAACATGGCAAAATCGCCATGGTTGGCGATGGGGTGAATGACGCGCCGGCGCTGGCCGCGGCTACGGTGGGCGTCGCAATGGGCGGCGCCGGCACGGCGGTCGCGCTGGAAACTGCGGATGTGGCGTTGATGGCCGACGATGTAGGTAAGCTGCCATTTGCGGTTGGCCTCAGCCGTGCCAGCCGCGCCATCATTCGCCAGAATCTGGCAATTGCGATGGGCGTCATCGGGTTGCTGATTCTGATCACCTTTCTGGGACTCATTGAGTTGCCCGGTGCAGTGATTTTGCACGAGGGCAGCACCATCGTGGTGGTGTTGAATGCCTTGCGCCTGCTGGGGTATCGCGGGCGCTGACGCATGGTCTGATGCAATCATGAAACTGACCCGAAGAAATTTGTTGAAGAGCGTGAGCCGCGGCGTTTTGACTGCCGCGCCGGCGCTGCTGTTGCCGCGAATCGCGCATGCCCAGTCGGAACCGCCGCAGGATCCAGATGCGATCGATCTGGATGCGCTTGTTGTTGAGCCGACCCGCCGGCCGTTGGGTCGCGCCATTATCCGCAACCTGATCGTGCGCGAAGCGCCGGCCACCAACGCGAAGGAGGTGCGCAAGTTGCAGCTCAACGAGGTGATCGCTCTCGCCGGCCAGGTCAGCACTGCCGGCCCGCAGAGGCACAACCCCATCTGGTACAAAACGAAAGGGGGCTGGGTGCATTCGGGCAATGTGCAGCCAGTGGATGACAAGCGCAATGCGCCGCTGAACCAGATGGAGGGCGAATCGATGTGGGGCGAAGTCACAGTGCCAGTCAGCCCATTGCGCGCGCAGCCCGACAGCGCTGCGCCGGCGCGCCGCAACCTTTTCTTCGGCATGGTCTTCCGCATCACGCAGCTTGCGCAGGATAGCAAAGGCGAGGTCTGGTATCGGATCGCCGACGGCAATACCGGCAACATCGGCTTCATCGAAGCCCGCCATATGCGCCCCTTGACCGCCGCTGACTTCGCGCCGATTTCGCCACACGTGCCGCTGGAGAAGAAGCGCATCGACGTTGATCTGAAGCGGCAGACCGCAACGGCATTCGAAGATGGCGAACCCGTCTTCACTGCGCGCGTGGCAACGGGCGGCCGCTATCGCACGCCGGAGGGTGTGCGCAATTTCTTCACCATCCCCGGCGACCATCGCATCTTCCGCAAGATCGCCGGCCAACTGATGGCCGGCGGCTCATCCGGCTACGATGGCTACTACCTGCCCGGCGTCTCGTGGGTGTCCTACTTCACCACCAGCGGCATCGCATTTCACTCCACCTACTGGCACAACGACTATGGCGCGCCGCGCAGCCACGGCTGCGTGAACATGCTGCCGGAGGATTCGCAGTGGGTCTTCCGCTGGACGCTGCCGGCGTTTCCAGTTTCGACGCAGCAGATGCAAATCACACCGCGCGCCGAAGGCTCGCATGTAAAGGTCTTCTGATGCGCCACGATACATTGTGCAAATGGGTGTGATGCGCTGGCCGCAATTCTTTGTCCCGCAACGAGACGACGCCGGCGGCGCGCCTTGTGCGCCGCAGCATGTGCTGGACATGTTCTTTGTGCAGCCCGGCGCGCGCGGGCCGGATCGTCTCATCGCGGTCGTCGCCTGCATCGGCGGCGGCATCGCTGCCATCCCAGAAGCGCGCTTCGACCAATTGGGCGGGGCGCTGGGGCAGGCGCTCTCGGTGCAGGTAAGCCAGCGGGAGCGATTTCGCCGCATCGTCGCGCCGGCGCTCTTCCTCTTCGCAGCCGAGGCGGTCGAGCAGCAGACGCAATTGCCCGGCCACAATGACGCCCTGAACGTGCTGGGCAGCCTGCGCGGCGATGTGCTTGCGGATGTCGCTGCTGATCTGCCTGGCAACCTCAAGGTCGGCGCGCTGGATTTCTTGTTCGCGCTGCGCGAAGGGCTGGCCAAGCCATTTGCCAACCCGCACGAGCATGGCCGGCGCATCTTTCACCTGCTGCTACCCGGCGATGCCCGCGCCGCGGAATGCGTGCTGGCTTACCCGACCATCCCAGCCGACGCAGTGGCCTCGCCGGACAACACCGCCGTGACCATGCGCATGGCGCACGCGACCCTGGCGCGCATGCAGCAGGAGTTGCGCGAGAGCGACTCCACCAATGTGCTCGCCACGGCGCTGTTGCCGGTGCCAAATCGCCAGGCGTTGGAGGACGCGTTGCAAGGGGATGGCTACAAGATTGACGGCGACATCGCCATCCAGGTTGGCAGGCGGGCAGGGCAGGGTGCATCTTCGCAGCAGGCCGGCTCATGGCTGGATCGGCTGCGCGCATTTGCCAGCGAATGGGCTGCGCCGCGCATCGCGTTGCCACCGCAAGCCGAGCCGGCGGATTACGTGCGGTGGATCGATCACATCTTGCAGGTGGCTGCGCAGCCAGCCGACCGCGCCATGCACGCCGCACTTGCCGGCAGCGTGCTGTGGGGCCAGAGGGCGGCCCAATCTGCCGCCGCAACGTCTGGGCCGCCGAAAAAAACGCAGCGCACCCCGCGCGCGGCGCAGCCGCAGCGTGGCGCAACGCCCCGCGCGTGGGCCGATGATTTTGATTCGCCGGTCACGCCGAAGCGCACCTCAGGTGAAGACCAGGGTGACTGGGAAAATGATTTTGGTTCGTGAGAAGGAGAAACCATGCCTCTTGAAGTACGAAAGACCGACAAACTGCTGAACATCTTTGGCGATCTCCACGGCAAACAGCGCAACAACAAGCTGGAGATCGAAGTCGCATTCGCGCTTGATCCGCAGATCGAGGGCATGGCGTCGGCGTTCTACATGGATGGCAGCGCTTCGATGAACAACTCCGGCAGCTACGGCCGCTCCGGCGGGCTGTTCGGCTTGGGCCGCCAGAAGAACAGCGTCGAGGAAGCCATGCGCATCTCCGTGCCGTATGTCGCCGGCAAGGATGCGAATGGCATGTGTCGGGTCGTCTATTGGGCCACCGGCGACAAGGGGCAGGGCATCGAGGTCATTGGCGAGATGACGGGCGAACAAGCCCAGACAGCCGAGTTCGATGGTCCGAAGGAATTTGGCGGCGGCACCTATCTGCTGCCGGCCGTGCGCGATTTTGTGGCCTACATCCAGCAGGTGTCGAGGGATGGGCAGCCGGCGCGCGCGGCCCTGGGCGTCATTGTCACCGATGGCCAATTTCACGATTTCGACGATGTGCGTGACTACACCCGCAAGATGCTGGTGCCGGCGATCGCGGATGGCAAATTCCCGCGCACCGTGTTCACCGTGGTGGGTGTCGGCAAGGATGTGGATGCCGAGCAGATGGAAGAGCTGATGCACGAGGCCACGCCGGAGAGTTACAAGGGTCGCCCGATCTGGTGCTACGCGCTGGCCGATCATGTCTCGCAATTGCCAGAACTGGTCAGCCACTTGATCGAGGCGAACACGCCGGCATTCTGGGGCGGCGCCGTGTTCACCGATCCCAACGGCGCGATCGTGCAGACCTTCGAGGACATGGTGCCGGCGGTCGTGAAATTTGCGCTGCCGCTCAACGCGCGCTCATTCAACCTGCGCGTGGGCAAGGACACCTACACGCAGACGCTTCAGGTTGTCGAGGCCGATCACGAGGAGTAGAGGCGCACCTTTTCGCGTCATATGCGGCCTGCAGGCTGATGGCAGTAAGCTATCTGCCTGCAGACCTTCCTCGGAGCTGGATTTGCCACTCGCTTTGCCGGCTGAGTTGCGCGCGCAGTTGCGGCAGGTTGAACTGGAGCGTGATGTTTTAAGAAAGGCGGTCATCTGCTTTGTGCAGCATGACAAGTGAAATACACAGGGTCGGCGTCCGGCCAAGCTTTCATTCGCCCTCAAACCCATGGCTCTCGAACTTCAGCGTGCGGCTGTTCTCGTTCACTGTCCGCACCGTCGCTTCGTCGAACCCGAGTGGACGCGACGCACTGACTTCGAGCGCTACCGTGATCTCCGCCCCCGGCAGGCCGGCCAGGCGCTGGATGATCTCTTCGACGATGGTCGCGACCTCTTTGTTGATGCGACGCGGATCGAGCGTCACCGTGCCATAGAAGCGCGTGACGGGGCGCGGCGCATTCGGCCTGTGCTCCTCTCGCGGTGTGGCTGAACTTGCCGGCGTGAACGCGCTTGCCTGACCCTCGCCTGTCAATGTGGCCTGTGCGCCAGGCTGATCAACTGCGCTGCGCTCCTGGCGCTCCTGTGCTCGCGCCACGTCCGGCTGAACCAGCACGTCGCTGTCGCTGAAATACACCGTCGCGCCGGGTTGGCGCATCACTAAACCTTTATAGCGGTTATCAGGACTGACCATCGTCGCGTAGGCGAAAGGCTCATCGGTCAGACGCGCCAAGCCATCGCGCACGGCGTCCACCAGCACCGATTGATCCGCCAGGCGAGGGAGATAGCAATACTGCGCGAAGTATTCCCACAACTGTTTGAGCTTCACGTGTGGCTGATCGCGCCACAAGAAGCGATCCAACTCCGTCCTCAAGTTATCGGGCGACCATTTGGTGATCAGCGCCTCACCCTGGCGCAGCTTCCGAAAGGCGCGGTCGTAGAAGTTTTCCGTGCCGCTCATCCGGCTGGGTTGAAACTCGACCGGGCCGGTCGGATCGTGCTGCACGGGCACGATCAGCCAACAATAGGCCTCTTGAAGTCGCGCGGCTGTCGTCTCGTCGGCCCGCTTCAAATTGCTGTTCACTTGCTTGCGCTGCTGAAAGTCGAGGTTGAGGTCGTCAGCTTCATCCTGGATGGACGCCCAGGCCAGGCGCTCGCGCACGGCCTTCTCCAGCGCAGCGGCCTCGGTTGCATCCGGCGCGATGAATACCAGCATGTTGCGATACAGCCTCGGCGTCACGCCACGGTTGGCGAAGTAGTCCTGCACGGTGGCCAATGCCTCCGATGCATCCGCGCCGCGCTTGTGCGCATGCTGTGGATCGAGCACAACCACGCGCGCGCGTGGTTCATCGGCGATGTCGGCCGAATTCTGCGGGGCGACGTGCGCGAAAGCGAATTTGTCGCGGTCGGGCTTGTTCGCCCGCAGCCGCTCGATGATGTGCAGATGCACACTGTCGAGCGGCATGTTGGCCGCGCGATCCTGCGCCATGCGATTGACAGTAGGGCGCGTGTCGTACCAGTAGCGGCTGCCTTCGCTATACAGATAGGTGAGCTGGTTGCTCATCCGCCGCAGGGCATCGTTGAAGATGGCGACAGGTTCGCCGGGCTGCACGATGGCCAGGCGAATGCGAACTTCCTCCAGGCCGCGCGCGCTTGACCCGGTGACCGACGGCGCCGACCCGACAAAGATCGCCCGGGCCACGCGCCGGCACGCGCTGTATTGCCCCAGCATCGGCACGGCCTTGTCCATGGCGTACGGCCGCGACTCGTCGCCGTCAATGTCAGTATCGAGAATGGCCGACCAGTTCTCCGGCAGATAGCGTGTCATCTCATTCCGCACCGATGCCGCCCATAGCGGCAGGTTGCCAGGCATGATCATGAGCGCCGTATCGTTGTTGACCCAAAGCTGGTGGATGACGGCAGCCATCAGCCGCAGCACGCCGCGAGTGCGTTGAAATCGCTCGAGCGTGGACCAATCCTGATACAGCCGGTCGAACAATTCAGGATGGATCGGGTAGGCCGCCTTCAAGCGCTCACCATATTCGGACTCGGCGGCGCCGGAGGGGAAGTCGTTGCTCTGTTCGCGGTAGAGCTTGCGGAATTCCTTGACCACGGCGTCGCGTGCGGCGAAGTCCATGTCGCCGGCGAACAGCCGCCGGCGCACGATCTCGAAGCTCTCGGTCGCCGTCACCGGCTTCCACACCGATTCCAACCGGCCGATCACCTTGGTCAAGGCATCCAGCGTGGCCCGCCCGCCCTCCCCGCCGATCTCGACGTCGGACTCGGGGATGGACACCAGCAACACCGCGTCGCTGGTGCGTTTGACCGCCTCGGTCAACGATTGCACGAACGACATGATCGAGTCGAATGTGCCGGCCGGCGCGCGCTCGGGCGCGTTGTAGACGTTGCGGGCGAAGGCCACCAACTCGTCAATGATGATCAGCGCCGGCCCGTTCTTCTCCATCAGCTCGACCAGCGTGTCCGAGCCGGGCGCGACGCCGGTCAAGTCGGCGCGCTCGACCATCTTGTAGCCGGCTACGCCGCCGAGTTGATACGCGATCTCGCCCCACAGCGTGTGCGTGGTGACGTCTTTGTGGCGCCGAGGCTCGGTGGCGCTGAAGGCTGTGCCAACGATGACGGCGCGGCGCGCCTCCACGCGATCCTCGATGTCGCCGGCCAGGCGCGCGATTCTTTCGCCGTCGGGGATGTGCGACAGGCCCAACGCGCCGCCGCACAGGTGATACAGCGCCAGCATGCTGTGGGTCTTGCCGCCGCCGAAGCTGGTCTGAAGTTGCACCACCGGGTCGCCGCCGGCGCCGCTCAGGCGACGCAGACCGTTGGCCAGCAGCGACACCAGCCCTTCGGTGAGATAGGTGCGACGAAAGAACTCGCCCGGGTCGCCATATTCCGGCTCGGCTTTGCCGGCCACCACGTCGGCCAGGTTGGCTGCAAACTCGGCGGCCGCGTAGCGACCGGTGGCCACGTCGGGGTGCGGCTTCACCACCATGCGCCACGGCTTCAGGCCGGCCTGCGCAAACAGTGGCGGCGTCTCTTCGGGCGCGGCCGATGCCGTGGTCTTCTTGACCGACTGCCTGGCTTCTTCGTCGAAGCGCAGGCGCATCAGCTCGCGCGCCATGTCCTGCACGGCCGCGGCCTGCTCGTTTGCGCCGACGGCGTTGAGCAGCAGCCCGGCCGTATCGGCCACGCGTTGGGCGGCGGCGCTGGAAAACGGCTTCTGGTGCGCCCAGTCGTTGCGCGCGCCGATCAGTTCGCTCACGTAGCTGCGCTCGCTCTTGCCCAGGCGGTCGCGGAACACGTCGTCCCACTTGCGCCACATCAGGTTCAGCCAGCCCTGCGTGTCAATCGCTTCGAGCAGCTTCTTCTCACCGTCTGTAGCGTTGGCGGGGGGCTGGTAGGCCTCGGTCGTGAGCGCCAGGCGCACCGACTCGGCAAAGGCCGGGCCGTAGCGGGCCTTGTATTCGCGCAGCACGTATGGCCCCAGGCCGGCGCGCAGCGCGTCCATCACGTCACCGACGCGGTCGCGATTGCTCTTTGCCATTTAAGACCTCAATCAAAATACGCCGTACTGACCCAAGTTCAGCTTGAGTGTACGCGCGAACCAGATGCACGCCGCCAGCCCGCGCGCTGAGACGTAGCTGTCCACCGGGTTGTTGTGGGCAATCGTGTTGCGATAGGTCTGAAAATCCTTAAAGTGCGTTTCGGCATTGGCAAAGGGATGCCCTGCGAAGGCGCCGTTCGATGCCCGCACGATGTCCCAATAGTGGCTCGGCTTCGCAAAGTCCAGATAGCG
Organism: Thermoflexales bacterium; assembly: GCA_039810125.1. Classification (GTDB taxonomy): domain Bacteria; phylum Chloroflexota; class Anaerolineae; order J036; family Brachytrichaceae; genus JBDHWI01. The sequence goes on from JBDHWI010000003.1 coordinate 63,213, forward strand.
GCGCGACGTGGGCAGCAATACAGGCGCCATGTTGTGCCGCGCCTTCGCGTCAATCTCTCGCTGAATGGTCTCGCGAATATTGGGCGGGATGGCCGTCGTGAGGTAGTCTGCGCCGGCCCTGGCGAGAAGTACTTTGTCGATCTCGTCGCGGATGCCGGTCTCGATGGCGTTGACGACTGGGTTGCTCTCGGTGATCTTCTGGCTGAGGTTGGCCGTCTGATAGATCACCGCCAGAAGCAGACGAGCGCGCTCTCGGGCAAAATTTGCATAGTCATCGGACCACAGCGGCGAATCATCGCCCACTGGCAGCAGGTGCGATGCCGCCACGTTCTCGAAAATT
>JBDHWI010000004.1:0-63512 GCA_039810125.1 Thermoflexales bacterium
CTCTGGCCGTTGTAGCTGATGCGATACCAGGCATTGTCGCTGGTCTTGGCGTCGGCAGTGACCTTTTGACCGCACTGCAGCGTGCCGATGATCGAATCGCCAGTGCTGGGGCCGCTGCGCACGTTCAGCGTGGCTGAAGTGACGGTAAGTTCCTGACCGCCCTGCGCGCTGGCAGGCGTGCTGATCGCGCCGGCCATGATGGCCATGACCGCGAAGCCGCTGATGAAGGTTGCTTTTCTCATATCCGTTGAAACCTCTGTGTTCTCCCCTGTTAAAGCGCGATACGCCATGTGAATGTGCGACGCACCCTGAGCTTATCGAAGGACAAAGCGCGGCACGCATGGCCCTCGCACAGTGTCATCGAAATTCAATCTGGTAATCTGACATCATGCTGGCAATGCCACGATGCTTCCAGCTACAGATACTTTTCGACCGCCCAACCACCTTCGCGGACGATAGGAATCTCCGTGTCGCCGGCGTCGGGCGCGAATGTAAGTTTATTGTGACCGTGCAACGCATCCACTACGTCACCCATCCAGTCCGCCAACGCCACCGGCTTATTCAGCGCGCGGGCGATGGCTCCGGGCGAAACATCGTCGATTGCGATGCCATCAGGGTGATCAAAGGTGACGCGCGGCAGAATAATGATGTCGCAATCTTGCAATAGATTGTCGTGTTGCTTGAATTGGTGAATGATGTCTGCACCGCTCAGCAGGCCGGCGACTGTGATTGATTCCCCCAAACGCTCATTGACGATGGGGATAACGCGCAGCGGCACGCCCGTGTCGCGGGTGAACTGCTTGGCCACCTTTGTCAGTGTTGGCGCAAAGAGCGTGGCAGTGGCGAGCAGGGCGCCTCTGGGCTGTGAATGCTGATTTAAGCGCTCGCCCCTTTTTAGCTCTGCGCTTCTCACCCTGCGCCATTCATTCAAAAAATCGCGCACCATGCCCAGACCGTTCGCCTGTAAGTTGTGATGCTCGTAGGCGCGTTTGCTCGGCACAGGCCGGCCGGCAACCAGATACCACTCGTCGGTTGCAAACACGAAACGCGTGCCGAGTGAATGCAAATATTCGCGCTGCCACGCTTCCACCTGATCGAGGATGATAACCGTCTCCTCGCGCGTGTGGGGGCGATGACCGAATTTGTGGTGCTTGGTTAGGCCAACCGGCACCACGCTGATCGAGAGCACGTGTGGATGCAGCGCTGCCAGATCGTGCACGCTCTTCTCCAACTGCGCTCCGTCGTTCACGCCCGGCGTGATGACGAGTTGCGTGTGCACTTCGATGCCATGATCGGCCAGCCAGCGCAACTGTGCGACCACATCCACGGCGCGATCGCTGCGCAGGCACTTGTGACGCGTCTCCACGTCGGTGGCATGCACCGACACATACAGCGGCGAGAGGCGCTGCTCGGCCAGCCGCGTCCAATCCTCATCCGTCAAATTCGTCAGTGTGACGAAGTGGCCAAACATGAACGAATACCGAAAGTCATCGTCCTTGATGTAGAGCGTGCGGCGCATCTTCGGCGCGTTTTGCAGCACGAAGCAGAACGGGCAGTGATTGTTGCAGCGACGAATGTCGATGTCGAAGGTGGGATGATCGAACTCGATGCCAAGCGACTGCCCGAAGTCGCGCTGGCTCCGGGCGGTGTGTCGCTCGCCATTGCGCTCGAACTCGATCTCAAGCTGATCGTCCGCGCCGTAGAACTGCGCATCGATCACATCGCGCAGCGCGTGGCCATTGATGGAAAATACAAGGTCGCCGGCGCGCAAATCCATGCGCTCGGCCACGCTGTGTTGTTCAATGGCTTTAACGAGACCCGGCATCCTGTTTTTGATTGGGGATTGTGGATTTCTGAGTTGGCGGTTGATCGTGTTCAATCGCAGGGCGCGATGTTAACAAACGATTCTGAGAGTTTGTGAAATCGCAGAGCGCAGAGCCGATGACGAATGGCGCAATATGTGTCACGCCCTACGCATCGTGCCCGCGCTTCACGAGATCCGCATATGCGCCGTGCATGTGCGCCGGCAACAGCCTTGCCAGATGCACCATCGCCTCATCGGTCAGTCGGGACAGCACCTCGCGCGTGGCCTTCTCACCGTGCGTGTCGAGCGTGAACGCCGGCCCGATTGTCACCAGCACCTCGGCGCGCTTAAGGCGCTTCAAGCTGGTCACGATGCTTGGCGTGCCTTGAATTGCCACCGGCAGCACCGGCATTTTCGTGCGCGCCGCCAAAAAAGCCAGCCCTTCCTGTGCGGGGATCAACGCACCGTTTGGGCTGCGCGTGCCTTCCGGCGAGATCAGCACCAGATAACCCTCGCTCAACGCCTCAGTTGCCGAGCGCACCGCCGACGTGTCGACCGCGCCGCGATGCACCGGAATGGCGCCATAGGGTCCGACGAAGGGGCGCAGAATGCTCTCCCACGCCTCTACCTTCGTCATGGGGATCACATCGCGCCCCAGTGACGGCATCACCACCAGCGGATCCCAGAAGTTGATGTGATTGATCATCACGATCGCGCCGCCGGCCGGCGGCACATGCTCGAGGCCGGTGATGCGATAGCGCATCAGCACCTTCTCAAACAACCGCAGCCACCAGTTGTAGAAGCCGCGCAACTCGCCGCGCTTGTTCCACTTCCAGCGCCTGGCGAAGGTGGATTGCTTGCCGGCGGGATGGGGCGTGGATGAGGTCTCGGCCATGCGTCAGTCCTTCGCGGCTGCAGCGGCGCTGCGCTGGCTGACAATGCGCAGCACATATTCCAGCGTATCCTGTGCATCCATTTCGGTGCAATCGACGATGACGGCGTCGTCCGCCGGCTTCAACGGCGACATCGCGCGCGTGCTGTCCAGTCGGTCGCGCTCGCGCAAGCTTGCCAGCACGTCGTCATAGGAGATTTGCTCGCCGCGCCTATGCAATTCCAGTGCGCGCCGGCGTGCGCGCTCTTCCACCGATGCGTCGAGGTAAATCTTCAAGTCTGCATTGGGAATGACGACTGTGCCGATGTCGCGACCCACCATCACCACGCGGCCGCGCGCGGCGATGCGCCGCTGCTGGGCCACCATGGCGTCACGCACGCGCGGGTAGGCCGATACGATAGACACGTTGTCGTCCACCGGTTCGCTGCGAATATCCCATGTCATGTCGTCGTCGCCCAGCAGCACGGTGTATTGCCGGCCATCGTCTTTCGCCGGCGGATTCACCTCGATGTGAATCCCCTCAGCCAGCGCTGAAACTGCCCCTTCATCGTGCGGGTCGATGTTGCGCTGGAGTGCGGCCAGCGTGACCGCGCGATACATCACGCCGGTGTCGAAATACAAGAAGCCGAGCGCCTTCGCCAACCCCTGGCCGATGGTGCTTTTGCCGGAGCCGGCGGGGCCGTCAATCGTGATGGTGTCAATCATGGTCCTTCACCAGCGCTTTCACTTCTTGCTTTGTCAGCCGGCGCCACGCGCCCGATTCTAGTTCACCCAATGTCACGCTGCCGACGCGCACGCGCATCAGCTTGACCACTGGGTGTCCAAGCAACTTGGCAATGCGACGAATCTGGCGTTTGCGGCCTTCGTGCATGATGATGGCGAGTTGCGCTACATTGCCGTGCGCATCGAGGTAGCGCACTTTGCATGGCGCGGTCTTGGTCGCTTCGCCATCCAGCAACACCCCATCGCGCCAATGTTGCAGCGTTTGCTCGGTGGGCCGGCCTTCTACCCATGCGCGATACTCCTTCTCGTGCTCGAAGCGTGGGTGGGTGAGGCGATGGGCAAACTCGCCGTCATTGGTGAGCAAGATCAAGCCACTGCTGTCTTTGTCGAGCCGGCCTACACCGAACAGTCGCTCTGGCACTGCCACCAGCTCGAACATGTTGCGGTTGCGCGCATCGCTCAGATCTGAGGCGTAACCTGCCGGCTTGTGTAGCGCGATGTACACCTTTTGCTCGGGTTGCGCCACCAGCGCGCCATCCACGCGCACTGCATCGCCGGCTTCCACCGATTCACCCAGTTGCGCCACTCGGCCATTCACCGTGACGCGGCCAGAAAGGATGATCTGCTCGCATTTGCGGCGCGCGCCATAGCCGGCCTGTGCGAGAAACTTTTGCAGTCGCATGTCTATTCAAGGCAAAGATGCAGCACAGAGGTCGCAGGTCATTGGCGCTTCCCAGCAACCAGGTCCCGGCCGCTATTCGCCATGCTCCGCAACCACTTCTTCTGTTGTCTCTTGCGCCTCTATTGCCTCTTCCAACTTTTCAACCGGCAGCGTGTCCAGCTTCTCCACTGGCGGCAACTCATGCACGTTGCGCAGGCCGAAGTATTGCAGGAACTCAAATGACACGCCGTAGCGCATCGGGTGGCCGACCGTGTCGGCGCGGCCCAACTCCTGAATCAGATTACGCGCTGCCAGCGTGGTGATCACACCGTCGCAATTCACGCCGCGAATCATCTCCATCTGCGGGCGGGTGATGGGTTGGTTGTAGGCGATGATCGCCAGTGTCTCCAATGCCGCCGGCGACAGGCGATTCACCTCTTCAAGCCCCAGGAACTTCTGAACTTTGGCAGCGATCTCCGGCGCAGTGACGAGTTGCACCTTGTTGCCACTGCGTTGCAGGCGAATCCCGCGCACCGCATACAGCGCGGTCAACTCTTCCAGCGCGGCTTCGATCTCGCCATTCGTGGCATCCAGCGCGCCGGCCAGCGCGGCCAGCGAAGCCGGCTCGCCTGAGGCATACAGCAACGCTTCCACCTGCGAGGCGAGTGACAGTGGCAGCGCCTCTTCCAGCATGGCTGCCGTCGGCTCATTCGTCACTGGCTGTGCGATGGGCGCCTTGTCCTCTGTGGCGCCCTGCACCGGCGGCGCGGCGGTGGTTTGGGCAGCAGCTTCGGTCATGGTTGTGGGGCAGGAGATTGGGTTGATGCAGAATTGGATTCGCCCGCTTCGGGCAGCGCCGGCGTTTCAACCGGCGTGAGCGGTTCCGCTAGCGGCATCGCTTCGATCAGCGGCGGCGTGTTGCGCTGCACATCTTTTGTCTTCGCCGGCTTGCCTTCCTTGGCGCGAATTGCCACCTGTGGTTTGCCGGACAACTTCAACCCCAGTTGATCCTGCACCACCTGTCGCGCAACGATGGCGATCTCCTCAGCCTTCGACACGAGGTCGATGTCCTTCGTCGCAGTCACGTCCAGCCTGATCTCGACCGCGCGCTCGCGTCCAGTTGCCTTCACCTTCGCGCCGATCACGCCGCTGATGGCATTCACCGCGTCCTGCACTTTCTCGGCGACGGCGGCGGTGCTGATGCGGATGGCATTGCCGCCGGTGTAACGCGCCACTTCGATGGTGCGCGAGCTGGAGCGACGCAATTGCACCCACAGCAAGGCACCGATCAACATGGCCCAGCCGATGGCGAGCGTGACGCGCGCGATGAAGCGGCCAATGTCGGTGAAGCCGTTGAAGAAACTGTTGTGGATGTTGTTGGCCGTGTTCTGCAGCAGGCTCAGCGTGAACGCCGGCGAGATCAGCGTGACCACGCCGGCTACCAGCAACACCGCCAGCGTGATGATGACGAAAAACCGGTTGAATGCGTTCATGAACGAGCCCATTCTAACGGTTTTTACTGCGCCGGTGATGGCGTGAAAATGGCTCAAGTGCCCCGCACTGAAGAGGCGATAATACAGCCTCATATGGTTCGCATCTTCATCCGCAATGCGCAGGGTGCGCTGTTTGAATCCAACGACATCACGCGCATCCCGCTCTTCGTCGCCGATAAAGCCAACACCGTGTGGGTGGATCTGCATGACCCAGGCGCAGATGTGCAACCGGATGTCGCGAGCGTGCTGCGCGACACCTTTCAGTTTCACCCGCTGGCGGTGGATGATGCGCTGGTGGAGACGCATGTGCCGAAGGTGGACGATTGGGGCGATTATCTGTACGTCGTGCTGCACGCCGTGAATTTTCAGGCCGGCATGGATCGCATCGAAACGCTGGAAGTCGACATCTTTGTCGGCGCTAACTACATGGTCACGCATCACGTCAGCGACGTGCCGGCGCTCGACCGGCTGTGGCAGGCTGCCCTGCGTGATGATCGTCACACCCGCAAGGGTGTCGACTATCTGCTCTACGAATTGTGCGACTTCATCGCCACCGACTACATGCCGGCCATTGACCGCATCGATGAGGCCATCGATCGCATTCAGGACACCGTATTCGACACCAGCAACCCGCGCGCCGTGCAGATCATCTTCCGGTTGAAATCGGCGGTGCTGGATCTGCGGCGCGTGCTGAGCCCGCAACGCGAGGTGCTGAACAAGCTCTCGCGCGGCGATTTCCCCATGATCGATTCGAATGTGCGCGTTTACATGCGCGACGTCTACGACCATTTTGTGCGACTGACCGATCTGAATGAATCGTTGCGCGACCTGGTCGCCGGCTCCCTCGACACGTATCTTTCGGTCACCGCCAACCGCACCAACGAAGTCATGAAGGTGTTGACGATCATCACCGTGCTTTTTATGCCGCTCACATTCATCACCGGCTTCTTCGGCATGAACTTCTTTGGCGGCAGCATGGAGATGTTCATGCAGATTCCACCGACGCTGATTTTTGCGATTGCGATGATCGTGATGATAGGCGTGCCGGCGGCCATGCTGTTGTATATTCGGCGGCGTGGCTGGTGGTAGTGTGCTCACGCGCATCCTCGATGCATTTTCTGCGGCCTGCTATCAGTTGCGCCGCAGCGTCCTCGCGCGTTGGGCATTCATCGCGCTGGCTGTGCTTGCCGTCGGTCTCTCGCTTTTCTCGCGCCCCGGCCAGATCGAAAACCAGACCGTGCGAGATGCAAGCATCAGCAGCATCACCATCTCCAGCATCGACTCGTATGTGCGCGTGACCGGGGTCCTCGATCCCGCCGGCGCATATCGCACCCGTTACAACCTTGGCGGCATCGAACTGTATGGCAGCCGCTACGTGCCGCTGGCCTCGCTGGATATGGCGGAAGCCATTTTTGTGGCCGATGAGAATCTGCCGCGCAGCACTCCCGGTCAGCCAGTGACCTTTGTGGCGCAAGTGGTGGCCGGCACCGGCGCGCAGCCGCCGATGTATTTGCAGGTGGGCTACCCGCCAAACGTGGTGCTGGCAAATGCACTCTCGCGCATCGGCTCGCTGTTGCTCGCTGTCATCCTGCTGCTCGCTTTCATTGTCTGGCTGGTGGAGCGGTTTGATTACGCGCTTCCGTTGCCCTGGCAGGTCAAAGCGGCGCCGGCGTCGGCGCCCGCACTGATGTGGTATGGCGATCTGGGCCGGCAATACAACGACACCGTGCTGCGCAGCGCGCCGGCGGAGTTCGTCGCCACCCCGCATGAGGCGCGCTTCGAGAGCGTGCAACCCAAGGGCCTGTGGCAGGTGTCCGTCAAGCGACTGAAGACGGTGCAATTGTTCGACCTCGCTTCGCGCTATGGCGCGTTACCGGCGGCGCGATTGCGCTTTGAGGACGAGCGCGGCCTCTTGCGCCACGCTGTCATCGCCACTAACACCCCCACCTCGCGCGACGCCGTGCTGAAGGTGCTGAGCCTGATTCGCTGACGCGCCTAATTTCTGATCGCGTTCATGCCCATGTTCTTGCAGTTGCAGGCTTCATGCGAGATCACGCCGCGCGTGAGTGTGCCGTCGTATTCTGCGCCGGCCTCCCGCGCCACCCAGCCACCCAGCACAAATGGCGCGGCGCCCTCAGCGTTCAGCCACTCGCCGTTGTACTTGCGGGCAATGTGCAGGTGTGCTGCCAGCGCCAACCCGCCCTCGCACGAGGGATGGCCGATGCGGTCGCCGGCCTTCACTTGAGCGCCCTGCTTCACGCGGTCGTCGCTGCCGATGTGCAGATACAGCACGCTCCAGCCCTGCCGTTCGTCCTTGCTCTCGTCGAGCGACAAGACAACTTCGCCATACATGCTGCGCGCGATGACGCCGCCGGCCACTGCCACCGCAAACTGGTTCAGCGGCGTGCAGCCGGCCACATCCAACGGTGTGAAATCGAGCGCGCCCCACGGCGTGCCGACGCCATAAGCGGCGTGCGGCCCGCCGCTGAAGAACCACGTCTCACCTTTCGGCCATGGCAATTCGATCTCGGGTTGCTGCGCGCTGGCCGGCACCAGCAGGCCAAGATCAAATTCCCATGCATCACCAAACAGTTTTTGATATGTGCGCATGAATGCGCGCGGGTTGTGTGCATCCATCGTGCCCTGCCAGGTCGCCTGCGTGCTGATGGCGGCGAGGTAGTTCTGCAGGCCGGCGGTGCCGGCGTTGATGCGGTCGCCGACGAAGCTGTAGGTGCCGTCGTCCAACCGCGCAAAGTTGCGCACGTTCAACCGCCAGCCATAGTAGCCTTCGTTCAGCCGCAGCGCCGCCCAGTTCAACTGAATTGCCAGCCCGTCGATGTTGGTGCGCTTGTAGCCGAGTGGATATTTCAGTTGATCTTCGCTTGGCTGTGGCTGTGTCACCCAGCCGCCGGCATATTCCAGCGCAGCCAGCAGGATGCGCGGGTTTACGCTGAACTGATTCGCCACGCGCTGCACGATTTGCGCACCGGTGAGTGTTTCGCCGGCCACCTCCTGCGTGTAACCCTTGAGATAGCCACCTTGCTGATTCACAAATTTCGTGACATCGAAGCCAATGGCGCTGGGGCTGTTCACCAACTCGCTGTCGGGCAGCAGTTTGGTCGATGGCGCGCGCCCTTCGATCTGTCGCACGATGCTGATCTGTTGCCCGGCCACTAGCCGATCGGGATTCTTGATGTTATTCAGCTGCTGTAGTTCATCGGTCGTCATGCCGAAGAGCGCTGCGATGCCGCTGAGTGTGTCGCCGCGCTGGATGATGTAGGTGTCGCTGAAAGTTTGTCGCTCTGGGATGCCGCGCGGTGGGTCCGGCGTAGGTGTGCCGAGAGGGCGCGGCGTGCGGGTGGGGGTTGGGGTAAATGGGGTGATCGTGGCAGCCGGCGTTGCAGTTGGACCGGATGGAGCCGGCGTGGGTGTTGGCGTCTCTGGGTTGCTGCCGCAGGCCGCCAGCACGCACGCTGCAGCGACCAGGCTGATCATCTTGTGCAGCCAATTCATCTGCAACATTATTCCATAGCGAAAGAGACAAGATGTGCAGAGATGCGCGGCAAGGGCAGCTTGAAAACGCCGGCGGACAAGCGCAGAAAATGCTGCACACAGTCGAAAGGCGTTATTCTGAACGCTGGTGCAGTGATGCAATCTGCAATATGCAATCAAGCTATACTGCCGCATTCGACTGGAATGCTGACCTTGGAACTTTTTGAAAGCGGGTACAGGCTGACTGAATACATCGCGCACCTTGCAGTAAACAAGGAGAACTTTCGCGCAAACTTCATTCGAGCTGCTGATTGCATCGCCCACGAAGACCTGGCTTTCTTTCGCTCCCTGCCACGGCGGGTTTACATCGCAGTATTGACGCGCGATGCCAGCCTCGACGCGCTGCGCGATGTGCCGATTATCAGCCGGCTCTCTGCTGAAGTGACCCGCCTTTCGCTGCGCCTGTTCGTCGATGAGATGCATCGTGATGCCGCTGCGGCATTGCGCCAAATCGCGCAGGATGCATGCGCGAGCGATCAACCCAATTTGCCAGTAATTGCCTTCTTCGATGAGAATATGACATGCATCGGAGTGCAATGTGGCCCGCTGCCGGCGCTGGCAGAAGAGATGCAGCGCCGCCGGCGAGCGTGGGTCGCTGATCATCCTGAGATCAAAGACGCGCTGCTGCCGCTGGATGACATGAGCGCCATCACGCGCACGAAAATCACGCAGGCAATGTATGCCATGACGACCGAACAGCGCGCAGAGTGGGGCCGGCGGTTGGTCGAGCGCTGGCGACAGATACTTGCAACAAATAACCCATCGTAAGTCGCTTGAGTTCAAGATGAGCATTCAAGTAAAACAGCAAAGGAGGCCGGCTCGTGGCGCCATTCATTCAGTGTGAGAACCTGGTCAAGATCTACAAGGTGGCCGACATCGAAGTATTCGCCTTGCAGGGTCTTGACATGATTGTCGAGAAAGGGGAGTGCACGGCCATCATCGGCGCATCCGGCTCTGGCAAATCGACCTTGATGAATATCCTTGGCGGGCTGGATCGGCCTTCCGCCGGCAAGGCGCTGGTCGCCGGCAAGGAGTTGTTGCGCTTGAATGACGCGCAGCTGGATCGCTACCGCCGCGACATGGTCGGCTTTGTGTGGCAACAGGTATCGCGCAACCTGCTGCCTTATATGACCGCTGAAGAGAACGTGATGATGCCGATGCTGTTGAGCGGCGCGAAGCAGCGTAGTGCGCGCGCGCGGCAGTTGCTGGCGCGGGTGGGGCTGGAGAAGCGCCGGCATCACAAACTCAGCCAGCTCTCCGGCGGTGAGCAGCAGCGCACGGCCATCGCCGTCTCGCTGGCCAACAGCCCGCAGTTGCTGTTGGCCGATGAGCCGACCGGCGAGCTCGACACGCAGACCTCGCGCCAGATCTTCGCGCTGTTTCGCGAGTTGGCCGAGAAGGACGGCATCACCGTGCTGATCGTCTCGCACGACGCCAAGATCGCCGAGGAGGTGGGGCGCGTGATTGCCATTCGCGATGGCAAGACCAGCAGCGAGATCGTGCGCCAGGCGCGCAGCGCAGAGAGCATCGAGGCGACGCTGGTGGGTATGGCCGAGAGTGAGGCGCGGTCGCATGAATTGGTCGAGATGACCGTGCTGGATCAAGCCGGCCGGCTGCAAATCCCGCGCGAATTGCGCGAGAAAAAAGGGATTGGTTTGCGCGCCATCATCGAGGAAACTGACGAGGGCGTGCTAATCAAACCCATTGACGGCAAGGGTGAAAAGAAGTAATATTCGCCTATTAGCTCATTTGTTCTACTCGATTAGGAGGTAGCAGCGATGTATCAGAAACTTACGGTGATTGGCCGGCTCGGGCGCGACCCGGAGATGCGTTATATGCCGAGTGGTGATCCGGTCACTTCATTCAGCATTGCCACTGATCGTGCCTGGAATGACAAGAATGGTCAGAAGCAGAAGGAGACCACCTGGTTCCGCTGCTCGGTGTTTGGCAAGCAGGCGGAGTCTGCCAACCAATATTTGTCCAAAGGCAAATTGGTGCTGGTGGAAGGTCGGCTGCGCGTTGATCCCAAGACCGGCGGCCCAACCACGTTTACGCGCCAAGACGGCACTGTGTCGGCCAGCTTTGACATTGTTGTCGAGAATTTGCGCTTTCTCAGCCCGCGCGATGAGGGCAGCCCGGTGGCTGAGGGTGGCGATGCCGGCGGTCACGATGTCGGCGGCGAGAGCGAAGACATTCCATTCTGATCGTCGATATTTGTCGGTGAAGTATCATGGCGCGACGCGAAGAGCGTCGCGCCATTTGTTTTCGGGAATCCTATCCATTTGACCTATGCAACCACCACTTCCACCCAACAATAATCAGGGCTTGCAGATTGAGTTGCCGGCACAACTCGAAGCCACCTACTCAAACTTGGTCGTCATCCAGCACACACCATCTGAGTTCGTCTTGGACTTTGCGCGGATCCTGCCCAACATGCCGACTGCCCGCGTGGGTGCGCGCATCGTTTGCACGCCCATGCACGCCAAGCTGTTGTTGCGCGCCCTGCAACAAAACATCGACCGTTTTGAGGCGCAATTCGGTCAGATTTACGTGCCGCAGCAGGGTGACGCACTTGCCAGCCAGCTTTTCGGTGGTTAGTCGTCGCTAAACGCTCAGAACGCGACTTAGAAGGAAGTTCGGTTTGTGTCGGTCAGCCGCCCATCCTTGCAATGCGGTTTCATTAGAATGCCATAATCATGCTGAAGCACAAATATTCTTCGCGTCTAGTCATTGCCGGCCTGCTAGTTATGCTGATGAGCGCCTTGCCAGTTGCATCGGCCAGCGCAGCGCCGGCGCAGCAGAGCAGCGGTCCGCAGGATTCCTCGGCGCTCACCCCGCGCATGCATATTCCAATCACCATGAGATCGTGGCCGTTGACCACTGTCTTTGGCATCGAAACGGTCAACTACACCGCTGCGCAGAGCACGCTGGTCAGCAGCGGTGCAACCTGGATTCGCCGCAATGCCTTGCAGTGGAAGGACGTGGAAGCCGCGCCAGGTCAGCGCAATTGGAACGCCGGCCTTGATGCCGACCTGATCAACGCCAGCAAGAACGGCCAGAAGGTAATCTTGATCATCCATGGCACGCCAGCTTGGGCGCGCGCTGTTCCCACGTCAAATTGCAGCCCGATCAAGGCTGATCAGTTGGGGGCGTTTGCCACCTTCGTGCGTGACGCCGTTGCCCGCTATAGCCAATCGCCCTACAACGTCAAGTATTGGGAAGTGTGGAATGAGCCAGATGCGCCGGCGGCTCCTGGCCTTGACCAGCCATATGGCTGCTGGGGCAACCCGTCTGATCCCTATTTTGGCGGCAGCGCCTATGCTGATGTGCTGAAAGCGGTCTCGCCACAGATTCGTCAGGCTGACCCAGGCGCAAAAATCGTGTTGGGCGGGTTGTTGCTGGATTGTGATCCCAGCAAGCCGGCGTCGTGCGGCAGTCCCTATGTCAAGATGGCGCTCTATCTTGAAGGGATCCTGCGCAATGGCGGCGCGCCGCATTTTGACATTGTCAGCTTTCACGCTTACGACTTCTTCGCCGGCAGTTTGGGACAATATGCAAGTAACAACTGGGAAAGCCATTGGAACACCACCGGCCCAGTGTTGATCGCCAAAGGCCGCTTTATTCGCGGCGTGCTGGCACAGTTTGGCGCTGGTGACAAGCCGCTGATGAATACCGAAGTGGGCCTGTTGTGCTATCAATGCGGCAGCCCTTCCGCCGCTTTCCTGACCACAAAGGCATATTACGTGCCGCAGGCGTACGCTGCTGCCATTGCCGAAGGGCTGATAGCCAATGTGTGGTATAGCTTCGAGGGCTGGGAAGGCAGTGAATTGACCGGCCAGGCATTGGATGCGTTCAAGGTGGCGCGCGCCAAGCTCGGTGGCGCGACCTCCGCCGGTGAGATTGCTGCCGGCGATGTGGGCAGCGGTGGAGTAAAGGGTTACAAGTTCACCAATAACGGCAAGAATCTGTGGGTGATCTGGTCGCTGGATGGCAGCACGAAAAATGTGACGTTGCCGGGCGTGCCGGCGAAGATCACCGATGCGCTGGGTGTGGATCAGCCGGCTAGCGCCAGCTTGCAACTGACCGTCAAGCCGCTCTATATCGAGTTCCCATAGCCAGCCTTTTTGATTGCAACCGGCACAAAGGGCATGTTTAACATGCCCTTTTGCGTTTTAATTCAGTGATGCGCCAATCCAAAATCGCCACCTGTGTGCTGTTGGCCGGCTTGATACTGGCAGTGTGCTTTGCGCCAGCACAGGCGCAATTGCCCGCGCCAATCACCGGCAGGCGATCTTCGTTGATGGGTATTGAGACCGCCAACCTGACTGCGGCCAACGTGCAACAGATTCGCGCCGCTGGCGCGTCGTGGGTGCGCCGCAACGCGCTGCTGTGGTCAGCCATTGAGCCAGCCGAGGGTGATCGCAACTGGTCTGAAGCCGCGTCGCTGGAAGCCGAGATGAAGCTGGCTGCTGCGCGTGGCCTCAATTTCATCCTCATCGTTCGCAGCACGCCGGCATGGGCGCAGGCACAGAGCGGCGTGTCGTGTGGCGCGATCATGCCGGACAAGTTGCCGGCGTTTGGCGCGTTCATGCGCGATGTGGTTTCGCGTTACGCAAAGACGCCCTACAACGTGCGCTTCTATGAGCTATGGAACGAGCCGGATGTCGATCCGTCGCGGGTGCCGCCCGACAACATCTTTGGCTGCTGGGGTGACAAGAACGATCCATATTACGGTGGCGGCCGATATGCTGCGGCACTCAAGGCAGCCTACCCGCAAGTGAAGGCAGCCAGCAAGCGCGCGCAACTATGGCTTGGCGGTTTGCTGCTTGACTGCGACCCCGACAATCCGCCGGCGGGCAAGGATTGCAGTTCGTCACGCTTCTTCGAGGGCGTGCTGCGCGCCGGCGGCACTGCCTACTTCGATGCAGTCAGCTTTCACGCCTACGATTTCTACGATTGGGCGTTGGGGCGATATGCGAACCCAAACTGGTCGTCATCGTCGGCCAGCACCGGGCCGGTGATTGCCGCAAAAGCGCACTTTCTGCGCAGCGTGCTGGCAGCATATGACGCGCCGGCCAAACCGCTGATCAACACCGAGAGCGGTGTGCTGTGCTGGGATTGTGAGACCAGCCCGCCCGATTTTGAGATGACAAAGGCGTGGTATGTGCCGCAGGCCTTCGCCATGGCGCGCGAACTGCGTCTGATGGGCAACGTGTGGTATAGCTGGGAAGGCTGGTTCCAAACGCAACTGGCGCATGGCAATGGTGATTTGACGCCGGCCTACACTGCGTTTCAAGTGGCGTCGCGCACCATCGGCCAGGCCACGTCCATGCAACCGAAGGCAGATATCGATGGCATGCGCGGCTATCAATTCAACGCCGGCAGCGCGCGCTACTGGCTGCTGTGGTCGGTGGATGGGCAGAGCCGGCAGATTAACGCGCCAGTGCTGAATGGACGCGCCTTCGATCATCTCGGCCAGCCAGTGCCCGTGAATGGGCAGCGCGTGCTGGTCGGCATGAACCCAATCTACATCCAGGTGCGATAGCGCATCTTGCGCCCGGCTGCAAGGCAGTAAACTTGCATGTCTTTCCATCATGCAAGCACACTCACGCACTGCGCTCGGCGCGGCAATGGCAGCCGCGCTGACTCTCGTTTTTACCGCCTGTTCATCGCAGCCGGCTACGCCTGAACCCACCATCATCATTCAGCCGACGATCTTTGGCACCACGCCGCCGACGGAAACGCCAATCCCCACCAACACGCCGGCGCCCACTGCGACACCGATCCCGCCCAAGCCGATCAACGTGCCGCTGAGCGGCCCCGTTGACAGCCTGCACCCGTTCTTTGCCAATACACCGGCAGCACGCGATGTGGCCGGCGCGCTCTTCGTTGGCTGCATCGGTGAAGATGACGCAGGGCAACGGGTCGCGCTTGGCTGTGAGCAAGTGCCGACTGCCGACAACGCCGGCGCTGTTTTCATCGGCGAGGGCGCAGATCGCCACTTGCAAGCGACCTTCAAGATCAAGCCGGGCTGGCGCTGGACCGATGGCAAGCCTGTGATTGCGCAGGATGCGATCTATGCCTGGCAACTCATCATGGCGCCGGAATCGGGTTTGCGCGATCCGCTCACGCAGCAGGTGTTCAGCATGAACGCAGCGGATGAGCGCACCATCGTGGTCAACTTCATGAGCGCGGCGCAGGCGCAAGCTGCAGCGAATGGCGCGCTGCGCGGTGACGTGCCGTTTGAATATTTCTCGCAGTTGGGCGATTACGCGCGTTTTGCGGCTGCCGAGCAGCCACTTACGCCGGCAGATTACGCGAGTGTGCTGCGCTGGCTGCCTTCACATTTGTTGCGCGATGTGCCGCCGGCGCAGCAGCGTGACAGTGCTTTTGCCCAAAAGCCAGTGGGTGATGGCGCATTTGAGATTGACAGCGTTGCGAATGATCGCATCACGTTGAAGCCGGCGGCGCAACCCTTCCCGCTGGGCCAGCCGCCAGCCACGGGCATTGCATTTTTGTTGCAAGGCACTGCGATCGATGCCGATGCGCCGCAAGTGTTGCGTGACCCGCCTGCCGGCACGCAGGCTGACGCGCTCAGCATCTTGCAGTTTGCCGCCGGCGTGGAGCAGTTGGTGCTGAATGTCGATCGCTTTCCCTTTGATGACGTAAAGGTGCGGCAGGCCCTGGCGCATGCCATCAATCGTGACGTGTTTGTGCAAGGCTCCAGCGTGGCGACTGCGACGACATCGCTGTTGGCTTTTGATCCGGCAAAGTCAAAAGCACTATTGCAGGAGGCCGGCTGGGACTGTGACGCGCTGCCGTGCGTAAAGCCGGCGACGAATGACGCCGGCGAGCCGATCACGCGCACGCTCGCCTTCAAGCTCACCACCACCGAGCGCGAGCCGCGCAACCTGGTGGCGCAGGAGATTCAAAAGCAACTTGCGCAAGCCGGCTTTGCGGTCGACGTGGAGATCGTATTTGGATTGGGTCGGCAGAGCCGCATGTTTGCGTCGTTTGCGCAGGATGGCGTGCTGCTCACGCGCAACTTTGATGCCGCGTTGTATCAGACACTTGACCCGCTGGCGCTGAGCGGGCAGTTTGGCTGCAACAGCATCCCGACCGCCGATGCGCATGACGTATCGCGCGGCAACGCCAGCGGCTTCTGCGATGCTGAGGTGGACAAGCTGATCGCGGAGGCGGAGGGCGGCGAGAGCGTGATTGCGCCGGCGGCCCATGCCGAAGCGGTGCGCCAGGCAGAAGCTGCCGTTCAGCAGGCTGCGCCGGCGGTGCCGTTGTATGCGCCGCTCCGGGCTGTGTATGCGCGCAAGGTGAGTGAGGTGCGGCCGGCGGCCTTGTTGCCTATCACATGGAATGCGTGGCAGTGGAGATAGCAAGCTTCGGAAATGCGAGGCTTCAACTGAGATTGGCGCGCTCACGTCCGAGCTTCACTTCTTCCAGCGCTTCAAGTTGGTCGCGCAGCAGCTTCGATTGCTCTTCCAACTCAGATGACAGGTGCGAATAGTCAGCCACGCGCGTGGTCGATTGCGTGGCAAGCGCCTGCGAGTAGATCGTGCCGAGCGCGGCGATGCTGTTCTCCAGTTGCACCTCTGCCTGTCGCATCAGACTTTGCAGCTTTTGCAGTGAGGCCATCTGGTCAGCGCGGGCAACCAGCGTGCGTTCCAGGCTCTCCTTTACGTGTGGATCAGCCTCTTCGTTCAGTTGCATCGTCAATTTCTTGATGCTCTCCGGCACAGTCGCCAGATCATGCTGGATGACTTGATTGCCCTTAAAGCCGTCGATGCGCTGCGACATCTCTTCCACGGTCTTCATCCAGTTGTCGACATCAGCTGAGAGCTGGTGCAGCTTGTCTTTGCGGAGAGGGTCGGTGGTGGTTTCGACGAGATGGTCGATCTCACGCTTGTAGGCGCGCGCCTGATTCAGCCGGCTCTGCGTCTCCTTGGATGCGCGAATGGGCTTCTGGGAGGCCGGCCCGCCGTACTTGCGCGCATTTTTTGCCGCGCGCCGTTCTGCGCGCTGTGCCTCAAGATCGGCTTTGCGCTGCTCCAGCGACTGCGGGTTGTCCGAGAGGAAGATGTTGGCCGCCGAGATGATGACCGAGATCATGATCGCGCCGATGGGGAAGAGCGCCCACGGAAAGGAGGTGGTGAGAATGTTGATTAGCGCGAGGAACAGTATCACCGCAATCTGCGGCGTGTTTTCGCGGATGAACATGCGCAGGCGAGAGCCGAAATCGTTCACATATGCGATTGTAGCAAGTGTGAATGCACCCAGGCAGACACTGCCCTGACTCCTGCCTGCTCAGTTGTCCGCTTGCTTTGCAAACCCCGGCAACCCATCCACGCTTTGCGCATTGGTTTGGCGCTGATAGTCGGCCGTAAAAGCTTCGCCGTTCTGCGACCAGTAATCTGTCAAGGTCTGGCGCTCGGACTTGAAGTCCATCAGCGGCACACCAAAGCCGCATGAATCGGAGATGCGCTGCACGTCGACGACGATGATGCTGCGCGCGCCGGCGAGCTGCGGAAAATGTGGCGCGAGCGTGTTGTATTCAGTGCTGCCGGCCTCATGCACGCGCCCCAGGCCATGAAAGCGCACGATGCGCGGCGCTGTATCGAACGAGCAGAACATCAGCACGATGCGGCCATTCTCTTTGAGGTGCGCGATGGTCTCCACGCCGCTGCCGGTCAGGTCAAGATATGCGACGGTGTGGTCGCCGAGGATGCGGAAGACGTCCAACCCCTTGGGTGAGCAATTGACGAGGCCATCGCCGGCGAGTGGCGCAGTGGCGACGAAGAACATGTGTTGCCGGCTCACCCATGCGCGCATTTTCTTATCGATCTTCTCAAAGACTTTTGCCATAGCTTCTTATCTTTCGTAATGGATGGGATTGGGCGCCTTGTGCGTGATTTCTAAAGATGGATGCCCAGGCCAATCCATGTGTCATGTGTGACGACGCGATGAAAGCCCATTTTTTCGTAGAACGCAATCGCGTTCAGGTTCTTTGTGCCGACGCCCAGATGCACCGCCGGCACGCCATTCGCCCGCATGCGCGCCAGAAAAGCATCCATCAGTTTGCGGCCAAAGCCGTGCTTTTGCGCCACGGGCAGAAGATCAATGTGCAGGTGTGCAGGGTAGTCTTTGAACACCTCATCAAATTCGATGCCGCGATGGATGGCGCGGATTATGCGCGCTTCAAACGATGGGTCGTCTGCCGGCGGCAATGGATATTTCATCCGCAGCGTCGGGAAGTAATCGCGCTCGCAGCGCAGGTAAAACGCCGCGCTGTCTTTCGTGCCAAGGATATAGCCGCATGGTTCGCCGGCCTTCGTCAAGATGAAGCATGACTCCGGCTCGATGATGACGTAGGGCGCAGCGTAATACGCGCCAAGCAGATCGGGATCTTTGAAGAAGGCGCTGGCGTCGTTGCCGCTGTCGCCCGTTTTCAGGCAGATGTGGTTGACTGCCGGCGCGTCCGCCGGCGAGCAATCGCGTATGGCGAAGGTCATGATGTGGAAGATTATCGCGTGCTCGCGCAAAGCAAGCTTATTTCAGCATTTCGTCGCGCGCCATGCGGCCATCAGCCACGCACTGCTTGAAGATATCAATGGTCTCGGCCACCGCGTCGGCAAACGGCTTGCGCGGCACGCCGCCGGCGAGCGCAAGCACTTTCTCCAGCGGTGAGCCATCCATGCTCTCGGGGAAAGGAAGTTGCTTGTCGTCAAAGGTGATTTTGCCGCGCATCGCCGGCGCAACCATGTCAATCGTCGCCACCACCTCATGCATGCCCAGCACATGACCTGGTGTGTTGAACACTTCAGCACCCTCAAATGGCACGCTCGCGCAGCCGATGAACATCTTTGCCACGTCGTCGGCGTATTCATAATCGGCGCGCCCGCCGTAGCTGATGTGATAGGGCTGGCCTACAGCGGCGGCGAACATGGCTTTGGTCGGCGTGCTGGTCAGTCCCTGATCGCGCGCCGGCCCAAACACCACATAGGGCCGCAGGCCGATCGATGGCACTTTGTTCTCCTTCCAGTACACGCGCGCGGTGCCTTCATTTGCCAGCTTGTACACGCCGTAGAGCGTGGCAGGGTGGCCGGTCGCATCGGCAGCCACCGGCTCGCCGGGCCTGGCATCATCCACGTCGAAGACTGCCGCGCTGCTGGCATACGCGATGCGCTGTGTGCGGCCCTCGCGCCGGCGCACACTCTCGAACACGTTGACTGTGCCGACCACATTCACCTGCGCGCCCAGCACTGGGTTGGCGCGGCAGAACGGCACTTGCAGGCCGGCAAGATGCACTACGTGTGTGATGTCGTGGTCGTTCATCACCTTGTCGACCTGCTTGAAGTCGGTGATGTCGCCTTGCACGAAGGTGACCTGCGCCAGCTCCGCCGGCGTCATGATGAGGCGCAACCGGCGTACATCTGCGCCGAGGTCGAATACTACTGCGCGTGTGCCGCTTTTCACCAGATTGCGGACTGTCCAGGCGCCGATGCAACCGAGCGCGCCCGTAACGAGAAATGAGTTGTCAGCCATTGCACTTGCAAGTATGGCAAAAGCCGGTAGTTTTGCGAATGCGAGTATGCTTCACACCCGCTCATGCCGAACGATCTGGTCGTCCTTTCGCATATTCAAGCGCAGCCGCTGTTGCAGGCGCGTGCCGCCGGCCAGACCGATGCCATCGCCTCGCTCGATCTCAACCTCACCCAAACGCACGTCGCGCTGGATGCAAATGGAGTCGCGCTGCCAGATGGGCAGCGGTTGAGCTGGGAAGTGATCGAGCGCATCGCCGGCGATGAAAACAGTTGCTTTCTCGTTCGCGAGAGCGCTGCGAGGAAGATTCAATCCTTCTCCCAGGAGACGCAGCGCTACTACAGTCTGTATCCCACTGCGCTGGCGCCGACGATGCTGCTCAGCGGTCTGCCGATGCACCGCATCAAAGACACCGATCCGCACCACGACACATTGTTGAAGATCAAGGCGGCATCACTCACGCGCGGCAAAACGCTCGACACCTGCACCGGCCTCGGTTACACCGCCATCGAAGCTGCCAACGTTGCTGACGAGGTGATCACGATAGAGCTTGATCCGGCAGCGCAGGAAGTTGCGCGCTTGAATCCGTGGTCGCAGGCGCTGTTTGCCAATCCAAAGATCAAGCAGATCATCGGCGACAGCGCCGAGGAAGTCGAGCGCTTCGATGCTGCGACGTTCTCGCGCATCATCCATGACCCGCCAATGTTTTCGCTTGGTGGCGAGCTATATGCCGGCGCGTTTTACGCCGAGCTGCATCGCATCCTGAAGCCAGGTGGGAAGCTATTCCACTACATCGGCGATCTGCACAGCGTGTCTGGCGCGCGGGTCTCTCGCGGTGCGATGGAGCGATTGAAGCGCGCCGGCTTCCGCAATGTCACACCACGGCCTGAAGCCTTCGGGCTCGTTGCATCAAAATAGACTCGACCGAGGCAATCAAAACATCCTGACCCTCAACCAACCATGCTCGATCTCATCATCCGCACGCTGTTGCTTGTGTCGCTCACGGCGCTGGCCGGCGCGTTTGCGTTCAACACGCTGGTGCTGCGCGCGGCGTCGTTGCAGCCGTTGCGCGAGGCCACTATGATCCGCAGGCGTACGTGGCTTTTACTGTGTTTGACGATCACCATCGTCGCGCTCACGCTGGATGGTTTCCTGCACTTCGGCAATGAGGATGTTCCGTTGAACACGGGTGTGCTGCTCTTCACGCGTGTGGGATTGTTTACCATCCTTGCGCTCAACCTGCGCGGCGAATGGCAGGATTCAAAATTCGCCCTGTTTCTATGCGCGCTGTTGTTGCTTTCGCAAAGCCTGCTTGGCCATCCCATGCGCAAGTCGGCATGGCTGCTGCCGGTCATCACCGACTGGCTGCACCTCGTCTTCGTGTCGGTCTGGCTGGGCGGAGTGGCGTATTACGCCGGCGTCGTCGTGCCGCAGGTGCTGGCACAGCGCGCGCTCGTGCCGGCGCTCGGCGCAAGCATCGCAAAGTTTTCGCCGCTTGCGGTGATGTCGGTGCTAGTCATCGCGCTCACCGGTATCATCCAGGGCGCGGGTTTCGTTGGCAGCTTCGATGCGCTGTTCAACACGGATTACGGTCGCGCGCTGTTGCTGAAACTCAGCGCCTTCGTCGTGCTGATTGGCTTCGGCGCATTGCATCAGTATGTCATAGCGCCGCAGATCAATGCCTGGCGCGCGCAGGCCGGCACACAAGAGGATGCCGCGCGCCGTTTTCGCGTTACTATCGCTGTTGAGGCGCTGTTTGGCATCTTTGCACTTGCTGCTGCGGCAGCGATGACACTGCTGCCGCTTGCCAGCACTGCATCATGAAAATCACGGCTGCCGCGAGTCACATTGATGGGCCAGTGTAGGGAAGCCAATGGCGAGGTCGGTGAAATCTGGCAGGTTCGAGTTGCTTTGCGCGCTTGAGGAAATTGCGGGAGACTAGAGAGAATCATGACCAACAAAGTCAACGTAGGCATCATTGGCTGTGGCAACATCAGTCCAATCTACTTCAAGAATGTGCGTCGCATGCATGCGCTCAATCTCATCGGCTGCGCCGATCTTGACCCGGCCCGCGCACAGGCCCGCGCTGCCGAATTTGATGCGGCAGCATTTTCGGTTGATGCGTTGCTGGCCAATCCCGATGTGCAGATCATCATCAACTTGACCATTCCGAAGGCGCATGGGGAAGTGGGACTTGCGGCCATCAAGGCTGGCAAGAGCGTTTACAACGAGAAGCCGCTGGCGCTGACGCGCGAAGAGGCGCAGCACATGCTGGCGCTGGCAAAGGAGAAGCACGTCCTGGTCGGCGGCGCGCCCGACACGTTCATGGGCGCCGGCATCCAGACCTGCCGCAAGTTGATCGACGACGGCGTGATCGGTGAGCCGGTGGCTGCGACGGCCTTCATGATGGGACATGGCCACGAGAGTTGGCACCCTGACCCCGCGTTCTATTACCAGCCCGGCGGCGGTCCGATGTTCGACATGGGGCCGTATTACCTCACTGCGCTCGTGGTCTTGATGGGTGGTGTGAGGCGCGCCACCGGCTCTGCGCGGATCACATTTCCCGAGCGCACCATCACCAGCAAGCCGAAGTTTGGCCAGACCATCACCGTGCGCGTGCCGACGCATGTCGCCGGTGTGCTGGATTTTGACAACGGCGCGATCGGCACGATCATCACCAGCTTTGATGTGTGGAAGCATTCGATGCCTTGCATCGAGATCTACGGCACAGAAGGCTCGATGCAAGTGCCGGATCCGAACGGATTTGGCGGCGCGGTGAAGGTGGCAAAAGCCGGCGAGCGTGAATGGACGGAAGTGCCGCTGGCGCACCCTTATGCAGAAAATAGTCGCGGCGTGGGCGTGGCCGACATGGCGATGTCGATCCTGTCGGGCAACACACGCCCGCATCGCGCCAGCGGCGAACTCACCTATCATGTGCTGGACATCATGCATGCCATCCATGATGCATCGCTTGAAAATCGCCACATCGAGCTGGAGAGCAAGGCGGCGCGGCCGGCGGCGATGCCGATCGGTCTCGCGGATGGTGAGATTGACGCGTGAATTGACTTTGATTCGATATTCTTCTCAATGCCATCATCGCTCAGCAGTCACTTGAAGGCCGCGCGCCTGCGGCAATTCGTCGGGCGTGAGGCTGAGAGCCAACTATTCGCCTCGGCGCTCCACGCCGGCGAGTTGCCATTCTTTGTGCTGCATATCTTTGGCCCGGGTGGGGTGGGCAAGTCGTTTCTGCTGCGACGCTTTGCTGCGCTGGCCGAGGACGCCGGCGCAGCAGTGCTTTACATCGATGGCCGCAACGTTGAGCCAACATCGAGCGGCTTCATCGATGCGCTCAAATTGGCGGCGCAAATCGAGGGTGATTCAACCGACCTGTGGCCGGCGTTGGTTGCTGAAGGCCGGCGCGTTGTCATCCTGGTTGACACCTACGAGACGCTGGCGCCACTGGATGGCTGGCTGCATGATGAATGGCTGCCCAGCCTGCCTGAAAATGTCTTGCTGGTGTTGGCGGGCCGGCAGGCGCCGAGCGCTGGCTGGCGTGCCGATCCGGTATGGAGCACGCTTATCCGCCCCTTGCCTTTGCGCAATCTCAACCCAGATGAGGCGCGCACCTATCTGACACAGCGCAGCGTTCCTGATGCGCAGCAGCAAGCCATGTTGAACTTCACGCGTGGTCATCCGCTTGCGCTGTCACTTGTCGCAGACACCTTTGCTCAGCGCGGCAGCATGACCAGCTTCACACCGGAAGACACGCCGGATGTGATCAAGGTCTTGCTGGAGCGCTTCGTGCAGCGCGTGCCGTCGCCGGCGCATCGCGCCGCGCTCGAAGCCTGCTCGCTCGTGCGCATGCTCACTGAAGGGCTGCTGGCGCACATGTTGAACGTGCAAGATGCGCATGCACTGTTCGATTGGTTGCGTGAATTGTCGTTCATCGAAAGCGGGCGCAATGGCGTCTTCCCGCACGATCTCGCGCGTGAGGCCATCGCTGCTGACGTGCGCTGGCGCAACCCCGACTGGTATGGCGAACTCCACAAACGCGCGCGCAGCTACTACAACGCGCGCCTGCAGCAGGTGCAGGGTAATGACCAGCAACGCGTGCTTTTTGACTTTACGTATCTGCATCGCGACAACGCGATGATGCGCCAGTATGTCGATTGGCAGGAGAGTGGCAGCATACGCATCGAGCCGGCGCGCGCGAGCGATATGGATGCCATCGTCGATGCAATTCGTCACTTTGAAGGGGAAGAGGCCGCGCAAACTGCGCAGCACTGGTTTGATGTGCAGCCGCAGGGCGTGCTGGCACTGCGCGACGGCGAGCGCGTAGCCGGCTATCTTCTGCGTGTCGTATTGAACGAAGCGAGCGATGCTGATCTGCAGCGCGATCCCATTGCGCTGCACGTCTGGCAATATGTGCGCCGGCACAATGCCCCGCGCCCTGGCGAAGTGGCGACGATCTTTCGCTTCTGGGGCGCAACCGACACTTACCAACAGGTCAGTTCGGTGCAAAGTCTGATCTTCATCAGCGCAGTGCAGTATTACCTGACCACGCCGCGCCTGGCCGTTACGCTCTTTGTGGTGGCAGATCCCGACTTCTGGGAATTGCTGACCACATATTCCGATCTGGAACGCGTGATGGAGTTGGAGTGGGATCAACAGGGCCGGCACTATGGCATCGTGAAGCACGATTGGCGCGTCACACCGCCGGCGCAATGGCTGAGCCTGCTGGCGGAGCGCGAGATGGCCATCAACCCGCCCAACCTCGTCCGCCCGATACCCACATCGCAGGTGATCGCATTGAGCGAGCCAGATTTTGCTGAGGCGTTGCGCGATGCGCTCAAGCTGATGTCACGTTCGTCCACCCTGCGCGGCAATGTGTTGTTGAACACGCGCCTGGTGACCGACCGCGCCGGCGCAACTGCAAACGAGAGCCAGCGCGCCGAGGCCTTGAAAAAACTGATTGCCGAGACAGCTGAGACATTGCAAGCCACACCGCGTGATATGAAGCTGTATCGCGCGTTCTATCACACCTACCTCAAGCCGGCAGCCTCACAGGAACAGGCGTCGGAGATCATTGATGTGCCATTCAGCACTTATCGCCGGCACCTGCAGGCCGGCGTCGATCGTGTGACCGATTTGTTGTGGCGCAAGGAACTGGGCGAATGAATCTGAGCAATTTTTGATATGGAAATGAGCGCTGCAAACTGTTAATGTGCGATCACTATGGGCCACACAGCCGTCCAGGAAGCCATGAGCGAACTCGAAGCAAATACGCGATTGGCGCGTGATCTTGTCGCTGCATGGAACGCTCACAACATCCGCCGCGTGGCTTCGTTTTTCTCAGACGCCTATGTGGGCGAGGACGTCGGCATGCACGGCCAGATGCGAGGCGTGCGCGACGTGCAGCGCTATGTGGCCTACAACCTGCTTGGCTTCCCTGATTTGCACTTCAAGATACATGACACCATTGCCCAGGGTGACAAGGTGGCGCTGGTGTGGACGGTGATGGGCACGCACGCAGGCAAGGTGATGAATATTCCGCCCACTGGCGCAAAGATCAGCGCGCAGGGCGTGTCAATCCTGACCGTTCGCGATGGCCGTATTGTGCATAGCCTGCGCGTGTGGGATGTCGCCGGCATGTTGCGGCACATCGGTCTCCTGCCAGATCTGCCGGCATTGCGTGATTGATTTTCGCAAGAGAAGGACAAGAGATTTGAGAATCTCTTGTCCTTCTCTTGCAGCAAAAATCAGGGCAACGGAATTTCGGCGGCGCCGTTGGTTGGGAAGCGCAGCACGATGTTGATATCGAGCGTGTTCACGTACGGCACAAACTGTTGCAACACCGAAGCCAGCGCCGGATCGACCATCTTCATCCCACCCAGCACCTCGGCAGTGCTTTTCAGCGTCTCCTCGCTCCAGCGGATCGTTGGCAGGGGCTTGTCATTCGTCCAGATGCGCAGACCCTCGGGCGTGGTGCGGATGGTGATGTGCTGAATGCCGGCCTTGGCCAACTGCGCCATCGTGTCTGGTGGGATGGCAGCCGTGCTGAGGTCCATGCCGGTGGCTTTGCTGATGTCCTTTGTCGAGACGCCGGCGAGCGAAGGGGTGCCATCGGCGTCGAATTTCAGCTTCAAGCCGGCAACGACGGACTGGCCGGAGGGCTTGCCGGGTTCGGGCAAAGGTGTGCCGAGCGCGCGCGGTTCGATTGGCGTGGCGCCGGCCTGCAGCGGGAAGCGGATCAACACGTCGGCCTCAAGTTTGCGTGCCTGCGGCACCATCGCCTTGATCAATCCAACTTGCGCAGGATCGACCAGCCCCAGATTGATCACCAGGTCGAGCGTGTTGTTGAATGAATCATCGTCCCATGAGAGCGGCGTCATGGGCTTTGCATTTATCCACCAGAACAGGCCGTCCTTGTGAAAAAGCATTTCGACATGCTGCACATTTGAATCGGTCAATTGCTGAACCAGCGCCGGGTCCAACTTGGCGTTGCTGAGGTCGACGCCGACCAGGCGCAGGATGAGTGGGCTAACGCCGGCGATGGATGGGTAGCCGTCCTTGTCGATGACGACCTCGATGCGAGGGAAAGCCAGCTTGAAGCTGTCGCCGCTGCAGCCGGCGAGCAGGAGCGCGGTCAACACCAATGCGGACACGACGCGCGTGCGAACGGTTGTCTTCATCACGTTACTCCTCTTGTGCTGTGATCCATGAGAACAGCGTAGTTTCAGGCGGATTGTAATCGCGCGCGTGAATCATGGCGAACGCTGCAAAATGACCTGTGCGAGTGCATCACCGCACACCCTTCTTCGTCCAGCGCGCGACGCGCTTCACCAGCGCATCGGCCTCATCGACCGAGCCGGCGACAGTGTGCAGCATCACCCCCTCCGGATGGAGTGCCGCCATGAATGCGTCCAGCTCCGACGGCTCGATATCGACATGGATGTTCTTGCCAGCATCCTGAATCTTTTGATATACGTGCAGCCAGCGCGATGCCGGCTTGGCGCCATCGCCATAGACGAACTGGATGCCATCCAGCTTTTTGATCTCCAGCAGCGTGTCGAGGTGCCGCAATGCCCCTGGGCCATCGAGGTGATAGATCGAGCGGTCAAGCCATTCGATCTCGGCGATGATCTCGGGGATGAAATACTCGCGGAACATCTCGGTCGAGATCATGATCGAGAAGTCGTTGGATGGGATGTAGTAGCGACCATTTGCGTCGAACAGGGGCAGCCAGCTCGTCGTCAGTGTTTGCCCATGCGCCAGCAACTCTTCGCGCTGCGACTCGTAGAACGTGAAGAACGCATTCCAGATGTGCTTTGTCAGCGCATGCACCTGCGCCGGCTCCTCCAGCACGTCGAAGCAGAATTGCTGCGGGTCGCGGAAGGAGGCCGCCAGGTCGCCGCCAGGGTGAATATCGGTCAGGCCAACGATGAATTTACCCTGGCCGACCTCGAAGGCGAGCCGCTGCATGGCGCGCAGTGTCTGGTTATATTCGCTGTTGAGGTCGAGCTTGAGATCGGGGATGCCGGCCCAGTCGTGCAAGATGGGTTTGCTCCACGACGTGTCTTCGCCAAAGGTCATGGGTGCGCCATAGCACGCAGTCAACACCTCCGGCCCGAGATTGGGCCAAAAGCATGGCAACTGCTCGGCTGGAAAATAGGTGTTGCCAAGCTGAACGGCGGCGCGGTTGACGATGTAATCGACATCCATCCAGCGCTCGCGCAAGCTGGCGTGCTGCTTCGCCGGCAGCGGCTTTGGGTTGGACTTCGGCGCGGTGACCTGAATCGTGGCGCGATCGAGGATGGCCTTGTTCCACCACGCCTCCATCCGCGCCATGACCTTGTCGGCATCCGGCTTGTATTCCAGTTGCATGTTTTTTCGTTGCAGGCTCAAATGCAATTGCTTGCTTATGC
This sequence comes from Thermoflexales bacterium, assembly GCA_039810125.1. Lineage (GTDB taxonomy): Bacteria > Chloroflexota > Anaerolineae > J036 > Brachytrichaceae > JBDHWI01. The sequence continues at coordinate 27,605 of JBDHWI010000004.1, forward strand.
GTAGATGCCTTCCCTGCGCCACACATCCAGCATGATTTCGTAGCTGCGCAGCGGCATGCCCGTGTAGATGCAATTGCTTGTTGCGAAGACGTAGCCGCCGCCAGGCATGCCATTGTGCAGCGCATAGCGTGTGGCCTCGATGATCTGCTCGTCGCTGCCGGTGTCGAGCGCGGAGCAGTTCACATTGCCGCACAGGCACACCTTGTCGCCGGCGAGCCGCTTGATCTCCTTCATATCCACGCCGCCCTGCGGGTCGAGTGAGTGCAGCGCATGCGGGTTGGTTTGCAGCAGTTGATCGAGGATGGGCATGATATTGCCGTCGGTGTGCTTGATGACGTAGTAGCCCATGTCACGATACGCCTTCGTCACCTGCGCCAGATACGGCGTGATCAAGTCTGCAAACCAGCGCGGGCTGAGGAATGGGCCGGTGTTGAAGCAATAGTCTGCGCACAGCGCAAAGCCATCCAGACCGCCCTTCTTCGCCCACTTTTCCGCCTTGCGGATGGCATTGTCCACGCGCTGCTGCGCCTCTTCGCGCAGCTTTTCCGGCTCGTCGGCCATGCGCTCGGCAAAGCGCGCAATCTCTGTGCCGTTGGGAATGCTATAGGTTGGGTCGCCATGCCGCATGATGAAATAGCGGTCGCCACTCTTCTCGCGGATCAGGTCGATCAACCGCTGCGTCTCCTCCACCGACTCGGGGTTGGGGTGGATGAAGATTGCGCTATGACCATAGCGCTCTGCGGTCATGATGTAAATGTCGGCCATCTCATGCCGATGCAATTCGCGCTCCCGTTCCTCCATCTGGTCCCACTGCGCGTAGTGGCGCTGTGAGGGGTGCACTTTGCCAAAGGCCTCCATCGTCAGAAAGAAGACGAGTTCGAAATGTGGCACAAGCCCTTTCAATGGCCGGCGCTCCAGCGCGGCGATAAAGCGTTCGCGCGGGGTGGCGGGTTCAGACATGGTGTTGCTCCGTTGGGTGATTATGCGACGCGCCAGCGTCAAATTTGTGCTGGGCGATCACGTTGCTTCTTCGGGGAAGGTCATCTCCTCCACGTAGGCATCCATGAAAATCGGATCTTCGTTTAGCGACACATGGCGCGTCATGTTGCGAATGGCGCTGTAGTCTTCATCCGGCTCGAACAGCGCCAGCTTTGCGCCGAGCAAGGCGGTGTTGCCGGAGGGCGTCACCATGTCCGGCGGGAATTTGATCAGGCCGATGCGCTGAGCGCTGGCACGGTTGATATAGTTGCCAAACGCGCCGGCGAGATACAGCCGCACCAGTTCTCCTGCTGCATGCGGAGCAGGGGGAGCTTCGTCCCACTGCTTCAACACGATCCCGATCCCGGCCGCAATTGCGCCCTTCGCCAACTGTAGTTGGCGCACATCGGTTTGGCCCAGCAAGACCGGTTCGGCCAGCAGCCATTTCAACTCATCGGTGCGGAACACGCCGGCGCTGCCTTCGACCAAACGCCCGCTCGGCAAAATCACCTCAAGGTCGAGACCGGTGGCAATCGCATCCACCAAGCCGCTGCCGCAGATGCCGGCCGGCTTGACGTTGCCGATCACATGGCACTTCACGCCAGCGCCGTTTGCGCTCACCTCGCTGATTGCGCCGCTGGCTGCCCGCATGCCCATACCGATGCGCGCGCCTTCAAAGGCCGGGCCGGCGGCTGTGGATGCAGTGAGCAGCCCGTGCTTGTTGCCGAATACGATCTCGCCATTCGTGCCGAGGTCCACCAGCCCCATCAGTTCGTCGTTCTTGTGGATGCGCGTGGCGAGGACGCCGGCGAGAATGTCGCTGCCGACAAAACCACCGAGGCAGGGCAGGAAGCGCACAGTTGCATTTCCCGCGAGACGCCAACCCAGCGCCTCTGCAGAGAAAACCTTGAGGCCGTCATCGACCGGTTCGAAAGGGTAGTGCGACAGCGGCTCCAGATCGACGCCACAGAACAGATGGTGCATCACCGTATTGCCGACGATCGTCACGTCGATGATGCGTGCTGCATCGATCTGCGCTGCGAACACCAGGTCGCGGATGAGTTTGCCGATCTGGTCTCGGATGATCTTTTGCAACTGCGCCTGCCCGCCCTCGTGCACCGCAAAGGTCACGCGACTCATCACGTCTGCACCGAAGCGCGCCTGCGGGTTGAGCGCAGTGCGCACCGCCAGCACGTGACTCGTTTGTAGATCGAGCAACTGCGCCACAAGTGTCGTCGTGCCGAGATCGACCGCCACCCCCAGACCTTCGCGTGGTGTGAAGTTGAAGGTCGCTTCGTCGGCCAGAATCGCCGCATCCCACTGCCGCAGCTCAATGACGAGATCGCCTTGCAGCTCGCATTGGCATGCCAGACGCCAGCCCTGATCCAACTCGGCTTCGCTCAGATGGTTGCACTGCGCCTGGTTGATGCCGGCCTCGCCGCTCAGCACGCGCACCTTGCAGCCGCGGCAGCGCCCCTTGCCACCGCACGGAAATTCAACGCCCTGCTCGAACAGCAGGTCGCGCAGTGGCGTGCCGGCGTCGGCGCGCACTTCGGCATTGGTCGGCTTCAGCGTGATGGTTGGCATGCGTTTGTTTCTACCCTTGCCAGAGTCGATGCGCCCAGGATCACAGTCGCTCGGCGTGCTTTCAACTCGTGCTTCGCGCTTCTTGGATCGCGCCCTAAGCTGCCTTCTCGCTCTTGATGATGCGAGCCGGATCGTTATAGTCGACGACGATGCGATAACCGGGCTGCACGACCAGGAACTCCTCTTCGTTCCAGTCGCCGCTCACCAGTTTTTCAATCAGGCGCATGTCGCCGCGCACTTTCTTGAACTGCCAGCCCTTCTCATCGGCGGTCTTCTTCGCGCTTTGCTCGAAGCGGTCGTCTGGCTCGACGCCCATCTCGATGAAGGTGATCTGGCCGTAGTTCTTGTAGCCGTAGAGTTGATCGTAAAGGTATTGCGCGTTGTCCTCGCCATACTTCTCGACCAGTTCGTCGTAGCTCTTGTCGAGGCCGGCCATGCGCTGGATCGATAACTGCGATAGTTCGCTGTTGGCCTCGCTGCGCTCGATCCACCCACTGGTTTTGAAATACACACCCGGGTGACTGTTGAAGTAATCGAGGTAGCGCTCCTTGCTGCCGAGGAACATGGTGATGCAGTCATGGCCGCGCGGCATCACCAATGGGATGGCGCGCGCGGTGAGGCCGGCCAGTCCGTTGTTGCACAGGCCGTAGCCGATGATGATCGCGTCATAGAGCGACGTGTCCACCTTGTCCACCGCTGCCTGCATCCGTGCCGACATGCCAACTTGTCCGATGTCGTGCAAGCCCTTTGGCAAGAATTCCACGTCGACCTGGTTCGACGAGCGCGCGATGGTGGCGCACATCTCGCGGTAGAACACCTCGCAACTGATCAGCTTTAGTTTCATGGCTTTTTGAGAGTGGCGAAGAGGGGCGCGGGCAGTCTCCAGACTTCCCTCTCGCCTCCCTTGCGAATCTCACACGGCATCCCACGCGTAATGCGTCGCCTTCACTGCGCCGGGGTCAATCTGGCCAGTCGGCTTGATGTTTGGCAAGTCATGGCCCCACACGCGCTTGATCTCGTCCAGATAGAAGATGTAATTCGCCAGCGGCACATTTGGCGGCACGCGATGGTCGGGCATGGGGATGTAACCGCCCTCCTCGACCAGCGGTGCGAGCCGCTCGATCATGCGCTGGATGCCGTCGATAGGGCCGGCCAGCACGTGCTTGTCCACGCCACCCATCAGCCGCATGTCCTTGCCAAACTTGCGCCGAAATTCAACTGGATCCGCGCCCCATGTGCCGACTTCGATCGGGAACATGGTGTTGACGCCGGCCTCCAGCCACAGCGGTGCGAGCGCGTCGATCTTGCCGTCGCAGTCGATGAACACGATGTCTACGCCGTATTTGCGCAGCGTGTCGGTGATGCGACGGTAGTGCGGCACCAACACTTCCTTGAAGATCTTCGGCGACATGAGCGGACCGGCGTTGTAGCACATGTCTTCCCACATGCTGGCTGCCTCGGGTTTCACGCCGGCGCTGCACGTCTTCTCGATCACGGCAATCGCCACATCGGCCAGCGTCTCGACGATCTCCTCAAACAATTCGCGATCGTCATAGATCACTTCCGACACGCGCTCCAGCCCGAACCAGTTGCGCATCACGCCATACAGTGAGCCGGCGCCGATGAACAGCGGATACTCGCGATCTGGGCGCGTCCACTCCTTCACCAGCATCTCCCACGCCACGTCACTGGGGAAGCGTAAGGGGTCGTCTGGGCGCAAGCGTGGCTTGAAGTGTCGCTCCCAGGAGTCGCGATCATGCAGCGCGTGCGCGAGGTGGCGCGGAATGGCGCCAAGAAATTTGCCACGCTCGACGATCACGCCATCACCCTGCTGCACAACCTCAGTTTCCCCCCTGTCTTCGAGCCGCACTTCAGGGAAACCCGGCCACAAGCTGGTGACACCGCCGCAGTGGAACCACTGCGGGTCCATGCCGAAGAACAGGTCGCTGTCTGCGCCGGCAGGGTAGCCTTGATCCTGCCAGATCACCAGCGTTTCATCCCAGAAACCGAAATCCATGATTGGGCTGCGGTCACGCGGTCGGTAGTGCATCACGGCATCAAATCGTTCTCGCGCATTCATGGTTGTTGCCTGAATAGGATTAGCAGGACTCAACAGGATTTTTCCAGTCTGATCTGGTCAATCCCGTTCATCTTGTTAATTCTGGCTGAAAAGAATCTTCTTGAGAGATTGGATGAAGTCAGGCGAGGAACCGCAACAGCCGCCAATGAATGTCGCGCCGGCGCTCACCACCGCTGGTGCGAATGACGCAAACTGCTCGGCGCTGGTGCGATACACCGCTCTGCCTTCGACCAGTTCGGGCAAGCCGGCGTTCGCCTTGATCCACACTGGCAGCGACGTTGCCTGGCGCAGCCGCGCGGCAATCTGCACGTAGCCTTCGATGCCTTGCCCGCAATTTGCGCCGATCACGTCTGCGCCGGCGGCTTCCAGTCGCTCGACCGCCTGCTCTGGCGTCACACCCATCATCGTGCGGCCTTTGTCCTTGCCGCTGTCATAGGTCATGCTGACCACGACCGGCAGGCCGGTGGCTTTCGCTGCCTCCAGCGCAATGCACGCCTCATCGAGGTCGCTCATGGTCTCGATCACGATGGCGTCTGCGCCGCCGGCGGCCAGCGCCTGTGCCTGCTCGGCGAAGGCATCGCGCAACGCATCCTCAGTCACCTCGTCAGAGATCAACATCTTGCCGCTGGGGCCGATGGAGGCAAAGACGAGCGCAGGCGTGCCTTCAGTCGCGCGCTTGCTCAGCGCCGCGCCGGCGCGGTTGATCTCAGCAGTTTGCGCCTCAAGGCTGTGACGCGCCAGCACGAAGCGGTTTGCGCCAAAGGTGTTGGTGAGAATGATGCGGCTGCCGGCATTCACGTAGGCGCGGGCGACATCCTCGACCTTCGCCGGCTGGGTCAGGTTCCACGCGTCGGGACAGGCGCCGATGGGCAGGCCGCGTGCCTGCATCTGCGTGCCCCACGCGCCGTCGATCAGCACCGGCGCTTCGCCGGCCAACCGCTCAATCAGAGGGTGGTGCATCATGCGCCAACCAGCTTGCGCGCCATCTGCACCGCGCCACTTGCGTTGTCGCTGAAGCCGTCTGCGCCGATTTCATCGGCGAAGCGTTGTGTGACAGGCGCGCCACCGATGATCACCTTGACCTGATCGCGGACGCCGGCTTCGCTCAGCGCATCGATGGTGCCTTTCATGTTGCTCATCGTGGTGGTGAGCAGCGCCGAGAGCGCCACAACCTGCGCGCCGCGCTCCTTCACCGCGCTGATGAACTTCTCCGGCGTCACATCCACGCCGAGGTCGATCACCTCAAAGCCGCCGCCTTCCAGCATGGCCGCCACCAGATTCTTGCCGATGTCGTGCAGGTCACCCTTCACGGTGCCAATGGCAACCTTGCCAACCGGCTCAGCGCCCTTGGCTACCAGCAATGGCTTGAGCAATTCGAGCGCAGATTTCATCGCGCGGGCGGCGATGAGCAATTCGGGGACGAAATATTCGTTGCGTTCGAATCGCTTGCCCACCTCATCCATTGCCGGGATCATCGTGCCGTCCAGGAGCGTCTGGGGGTCCATGCCTTCGTCAAGGGCTTGCTGCGTTACGGCTCGGGCAGCCTTGGCATTGCCGTTGACGATGGCGTCGTACAGGGTTTGAATATCCATTTTGCGGTGCCTCTGGCGTAAAACCTAGTAGAAATGGGTTGTGGCTCAACCGGCTTTACGGTGAGTTGTCAACTGGACAAACGGGTAGTTCATCAAGTGTATTCCACTTGATGAACTCTGGACGTTTTAGTTGGCTGTTGCTTCAACAAATTCCTGTGAATTGCATGAAGGTTTCATGCATGCAGTTCACGCCGCACCGCCGGCGCCACCACCGTGCCGAGCAACTCCACTGCCCGCAACATGGCTGCATGTGGCACTGTGCCAACGCCGAGCTGCAGTAGCATGCGTTGATGCTTGAACAGGCTATGTTGGAAGAGAATCTTCTCGATCACCTCATCCGGCGTGCCGACGAAATCAGAGCCGCGCAATCCGCGCGACGCCTCAAACTGCTGGCGGGTGATGGACGACCAACCGCGCTCTCGGCCAATGCGATTCATCATCAGCGAGAAACCGGGGAAGTAGATGTCGGCGGCCTGTTTCGAGTCATCGGCCAGGAAGCCATGCGCATTGATGCTGACCGGCAACTGTGCAAGGTCGTGGCCGGCTTCTACGGCTGTCTCGCGATATAGCTCGACATACGGCTTGAATCGCTCCGGCATCCCGCCGATGATGGCAAGCGCCATCGGCAGGCCGAGCGTGGCCGCGCGCACCACGGATTGCGGTGTGCCGCCTACCGCGATCCACACCGGCAGCTGGCGCTCCGGTCGCGGATACACGCCCATGTCGTCGATGGCGGCGCGGTGTTTGCCCCGCCACGTTACGCGCTCGCTGTCGCGCAGTTTCAGCAGCAAGTCGAGTTTCTCTGCGAACAGTTCGTCGTAGTCGTGCAGGTCAAAGCCAAACAGTGGAAATGACTCAATAAACGAGCCGCGTCCTGCCATGATCTCGGCGCGGCCATCCGATAGCAGATCCAGCGTGGCATATTGCTGGAACACGCGCACTGGGTCATCGGAACTGAGCACGGTGACGGCGCTGCTGAGCTTGATGTGCTGGGTGCGGGCGGCGGCGTGGGCGAGAATGACCGCCGGTGCGCTCGATGCGAAGTCGGGCCGATGATGCTCTCCCACGCCGAACACGTCCAGCCCCACCTGATCAGCCAGCGCGATAGTCTCGACCAGATTGTGTAGTCGCTCGCGCGGGCTGGTCTTCTGGCCGGCCGCATTCGGTGTCAACTCGGCAAAGGAGTAGATGCCAAGTTCGAACATCACTCTTCGCCGGCGAGCGGGAAGCCGACGTTGAAGCCGGCATCGACGTAGTGAATCTCGCCTGTCACGCCGGCGGCCAGGTCGCTGCACAGATATGCCGCCGAATTGCCGACGTCTTCAATGGTGATGTTGCGATGCAGCAGGCTGACTTTGCTGAACTCGTTGATGAGCGCGCGCGAGCCACTGATGCCGGCGACTGCCAGGGTGCGGATCGGGCCGGCGCTGATGGCGTTCACGCGGATGCGCTTCTCCTCGGCGCCGAAGTCTGCCGCCAGGTAGCGCACACTCGCTTCCAGCGCAGCCTTCGCCACGCCCATCGTGTTGTAGTGCGGCACAGCGCGCTGGCTGCCGATGTAGGTCAGCGTCAGCATCGAGCCGTTTGGCTTCATGATCGGCGCGGCGGCGCGCGCCAGCGCAGTGAACGAAAACACGCTGATGTCCATCGCCATGCGGAAGCCTTCGCGGGAGACGTTGTAGAACGCGCCGGCGAGGTCGTCGCGATTGGCAAAGGCGATCGAATGCACGAGGATGTCGATTTCGCCAAAGCGCGCCTTCGCCTTCTCCATCACTGCAGCGATGTCTTCGTCCTTGCCCACGTCGCACGGCTCCACCCAGTCGCTGCCGAGCGATTCGGCCAGCGGGCGAACGCGCCGCTCCAGTTTCTCGCCGGCGTAGCTGAAGCCGAGCGTCGCACCTTCGCGATGAAATGCCTGCGAGATGCCCCAGGCGATGCTGTGGTCGTTGGCCACGCCAAAAATCAACGCTGTTTTGCCGGTGAGTAAGCCCATGGTGTGTTTCCTCTGTGAGATCAGGTTTTGGCCGGTGAGTATAGCGCCGGCGAACTGAGCAGGTTTTGGCCTGTGAAATGAGCAATGGCGGGGACATCATTGCCCTGTCACAAGGCACGCTCTGTCGTCTAGGCGATAGAAACCAGCGCTGATGCGCATAGGATGAAAGCACACACAGGAGGATTTCCATGAAGCTAGATCGATTGACCACAACGATGTTCGTCGCTGCCGTGCTGTTGCTGGCAGCCTGTCAGGCCGCCCCGGCGGCAGTGCCTGCGCAAGTTGTTACGCTCAAGGGCGCGGATTTCTCGTTTGAGGGACCGGCAGAGGTGCAGAGCGGCTGGGTGACGGTGAACTTTTCCAATGTTGGCAAAGAAGCACACCACGCCCAATTTGCCAGGCTCAACGATGGCGTGACGCCGCAGCAGATTCAAGATGCGCTGAAGCAAAGCGAGCAAGCTGCGCTGGCGCTTGTCACACTGGTGGGCGGACCAAGTGTGATCGATCCGAACGGCAATGGCAGCGTGACGATGAATCTCGCGCCGGGCCAATATATGCTGCTGTGCTTCTTGCCCAGCGCTGACGGCGTGCCACACCTGGCGAAGGGCATGGTGTCGCTGCTGATGGTGAAGGGCGCCGGCGCATCCACCGCCGCTGAGCCGAAGGCCGACGTGATGGTGAACATGGCCGATTTTCACTACACCATGCCGGCGGAGTTGAAGGCCGGCAAACAGATCTGGAAGATCACCAACGATGGCCCGCAACCGCATGAGATTGTTGTGCTGAAGCTGGAGGATGGCAAGACGCCCGACGACGTGTTTGCGTTCTTTGCCAAGCCGGAAGGCAAGCCGCCGTTCACTTCCATTGGCGGGATGCAGGGCATCAGCAAGGGTGCAGCGCCGGCGTTCATCAACTTCGACCTGCAACCTGGCACCTACGTCGCGCTGTGCAACATCCCGGACGCGACAACCGGCAAGGCACACGCCGAACTGGGCATGGTGACGCCTTTCACGGTCAAGTAGGCGCAAAGCAGGCGCAATTGAAGCGGGTGGGCGCGACTTTGCTGCGCGCCTGCCAGCCTTCTCTTTGCTCTTCAACGCTTTTCAGCGTAATTTCAGGATGAAAGCGCAAAATGGAGCCTGAAAACAAGGTGGAAAACTGGACCGTGTGCGACTATTTGGATAGTCCGCCGTAATAAGAAGCAACAGCGAACCGTTCGCAGGAGGGGAACAGTCATGTTGAATTCGCCAGCTCAAACCGACATTCGGCGCTTTACGATGGAACACGCCGCCATCGCAGAAGAGAAGTTGCCGATCAGCGAAGATGCGCATAACACCCTGTCAGGCATCGTGATTGGCCTCGCCGGCGCAGCGCTCGTTGCCGGCGCCATCCTCATACTGCGCCTGCTGGGTGTGGTGTGACGGCGTGAATCAATTCAAGAACCCCTGCATTTGCAGGGGTTTTTTGTTGTCTGCATCCTGCGATTTCAAGCGCGAAATGAGCAACCGTTGACCTGTGAGATGAGCAGCTTCATCGGGATGATGCTGCCATGCGCGAGGCGCTATTCCCACTTCATTTTGCCTGCGACAAAACCGCGCAGAGCTGCGAGGTGATGCGTGAACCCTGAACAAGCCATGGCCGCTTTTGGTCTGCCGGCAATTTTCATCGTCATGTTGCTCAAGGAGCTTGGCATTCCAGTGCCTGTTCCGGGGGATCTCATCATGCTTGGCACGGCAGTGCAGGCCGCGCGCGGTCAGTTCGAACCCATCACAGCGTTTGGCGTGATATTTGTGCCGATGTTGATCGGCGGCATGGTGCAATACGCTATTGCGCGTGGGCCGGGGCGGGCGTTCATCTATCGCGCCGGCAGATACATTGGCCTGACGCACGAGCGACTGGACAAGATGATGGCGCGCGTGCGGCGCGGTGGCAGCGCGGCGGTGGCGATTGGGTTGACCACGCCGGGTGTGCGCATTGCCACCACGCCGGCATCAGGCCTTGCCAATCTTGCGCCGCGCCGCTATGCGCTCGGGCTGGCGGTGGGCAGCGCACTATTCCTCGGCTGGCACTTTGCGCTGGGCTATGCCGGCGGCACGGCCATTGAATCCCTGCACATTCCATTGCCGGCAGCAGCCGGCGCTGCGATTGCGGTGATAGTGTTTGGGCTGATTGCTGCGCTGGCGCGCTATTTCCGCGTCAAGCGGATTCGGCCTTCTGCCGGTGAGAGTTACGCCGTATGGGCAGATGCAGCTTGTCCGGTGTGTGCGGCGGTTACGCTGGCGCAGGCCATGCGCGAGGTTCCCGCGCATCATCCGCGTGCGTCGCTCTAACGTATTGCAGCGATGTGCGCCGGCGTGGTGCCGCAGCAACCGCCGATGACGCCGGCGCCAAGCGCGCGCCAATCCTTTGCCGCTTCAGCGTAGGCCGCCGGCGACACAGCATCCGTCAACGTCCAGCCCACCGTCTCATCCACATGGCCGACATTGCCGTACGCGCCGATTTCGCAGCGGCCAGCCACGGCAGACTTGAGCGCGGTCAACGCCGAAGTGATTTGTGCGACTGGGATGCAATTCACCAAAACGATTTGCGGCGCAAAGGGCATGACTGCATTCACTGCATCGCGCAGCGTTTCGCTGCTGAGCAAATGGTTGTCTGGGGCAAGCGTGAAGCTGATCCATAGCGGTTTGCCGGTCGCGTGCGCGGCGCGGGAGGCAGCTACTGCCTCGCGAATCGTATTCATCGTTTCGACCAGGATGAGGTCGACGCCGGCGTCTGCAAGGTTGCACGCCAGCACGGCGTGTTCGGCGCTCAGCTCGGCCTCACTTGGAACCAATTCGGGTGAGTAGCAATCCTCGACCGGAGCGATGCTGCCGGCTATGGTGAAGGGGTGCGGATTTCGCAGCTTCTCCCTTTCTCGCTCTCTTGTCTGCTCCACTGCATTGTGCGCCAACTCAACCGCTCTGAACGTCAGTTCACGGGCGCGATGAGCGATGCCGGCCTTTGCCAGCGCGCGCATATTGGTGCGGAAGGTGTTCGTGGTGATGACGCGCGCGCCGGCGGCGAGGTAATCGAGGTGAATTCGCTCAACCACCTCAGGCGCCGCGTCCAGCGCGATGGCTGACCACAATGGCAGCGTGGTATCCACGCCCCGACGCGTCAGCTCCGTCCCCATCGCGCCATCCAGAATGATTGTCATGCGCCGATTGTAATGAGCGAATTTCTCGTTGGTGAGCAGTGAGTGAACTGGCAAGTGAGCAGTGAAAGGCGCAATATGACTGGTATGGCGACAAACAGTTATCACTTCATCACCCATTGGCGTGTGCAAAGCACACTACAGGAAGTCAATGCGATCCTGAGTGATGCAACCGATCTGCCGCGCTGGTGGCCGGCGGTATATCTCGACGTGAAAGTGCTGGAGCCTGGGGAAGCCTCTGGTCTGGGGCGCGTGGTCAGTCTGTTCACCAAGGGCTGGCTGCCTTACACGCTGCGCTGGCAATTCAAGGTGACTGAGGTCAATGGCCTGAATCGCTTTCGGCTGGACGCGGTGGGAGATTTCGTCGGTCGCGGCATCTGGACATTTGAGCAGGACGGAGATTTTGTAAACATCACCTACGATTGGAAGATCGATGCCGAGAAAGGATTGCTCAAGACATTCTCGTTCATCATGAAGCCAATCTTTTCGATGAATCACTTATGGGCCATGCGCAAGGGTGAGGAGAGTTTGCAACTGGAATTGCAACGCCGGCATGCGCTGACGCCCGAAGCTCGCGCGAAAGTGCCGCCGCCGCCGCAGGCTACCTTCAAGTGGAGCATACGCAATGGCAGCCACGCGCAAGGCGATATGCTGTTCGAGTGATGCGTTCACCGTGTGAGCAAATTTTAGGTTTTGGAGCTGCGCAGTATTGCGCAGAGAATACCGGTCATGCTGGCGAAAACTGCAACCGAAACAACCGCGAAGCTCAGCCCGATGCGGCATTTTGACCCAGTGCGGGTGGCACACTACGAAACGCAGTGCTGGGTGGTGTATTACCAGAAGGACTGGCCGGCGCTCTTGCGCAATTTGCTTGGCTTGATCCAATCTGCCTTTGGCTTGACGTTGCCACAGGCTGCACGCGCAGCTGTGTTTGCCACTCAGGCGCAGGTCGCCTTTGCCCCGTTCCCCGACAATGACGTGCAGAAGGCCATCGATCATCAACGCAAGTTTTACGAATTGCTCCTGCGTGTTCATGCAAAATATGGCGAATCGTTCGATCCGGCTGTCGTAGCAGAACTCGATGTGGAGTGGTGGGTGATCCATCGCCAGTTGTTTGGGCGGGCAGAGAACGCGCCGCTGATCACAGCCATCGCCGAACTATATGCTGCCACCTACCGCGTGCCGGCGGTGAGCGTGATGGAGGCTGCGCAATTGCGCGCAGAGGCGATGCTCTATTCTGATCGCTGGGTGCAGGAGAGTCGCGATCCGCGTCACCCGCTGGTGCCACAGGTCGAAGCGGCATTGTTGAGGTCGTATCAGATGTTGAAATCGGTCGTTGGCAAGTGATGCCTGAGGCGCGCTGCGCATCAGCTGCATGAACTGATGCATCACGCGCTACAAGCCGAACTGCATTGGAGGGGCAGGATGATGACTTTGCGAATTGAGCGGCAGGCGACGATTGCAGCGCCCGCGGAGCGCATCTTCGACCTGATTACTGACCCCCAGCAGATCAGCCGCGTGAACCCCGATATTGCAGTGTTGTCATACACGCCTTCGCCGGTGGGTGGTTACAACATCCAGTGGGAGTATCGATTCGGCATGATGACGCTTGCCGGTGAGAGCAAAATTGCGCTCTATGAAAGGCCGCATCATGTCGTAATCGACACCCTGGGTGGGGTGCCATCGCACTGGGATTGGTCGTTGCAGATGCAAGACGCAGAATCACATCTGCTGCTCACACTCGACTACAGCGTGCCGCCGGCGCTCGCCTTCATGGGCAAACTGCTGGAAAAGCAGAATGAAAAATCCGTCGATGCGCAAATGGCGAACCTCAAGCGTTTGGCCGAGGCCGCTTAGGGCAAACGACACCCCCTGTCCAGCACGATAAAATCATCCTCTCCGCGATGAATGACCTGCATGACGTGGCCGTGATTGGCGCCGGCCCAGGCGGCAGCGCCACTGCGCATTACCTTGCACAGCGCGGCTTGAAGGTGCTGTTGCTCGACAAAGCGCAATTCCCACGGGACAAAACGTGTGGTGATGGTCTCACGCCGCGCGCGGTTGGCGTGCTGCAAGACATGGGGCTGGCTGATGATCTCAAGCGAGCTGGCCACATCATCAAGCGCTTCGAGGTGTTTGCGCCGAATGGCAACAGCGTGCGCGATGCGATCACGGTGCACGCCGGCCTGCCTGACTATGCGCTGGTTGTGCCGCGCTTCACGCTCGACGAGCGCATCCGCGACCGCGCGGTGCAAAGCGGCGCAACTTTCATGCAGGCGCAGGTCGTCGAGCTTCAGCGCGTTAATTCGTATGTCACGCTCACCGTTGAGCGCGCCGGCAAGGCTGAAACGGTGCAGGCGCGCATCGCGGTGATTGCAAGCGGCGCCAGCACGCGCCTGCTTTTGCAAGCCGGCATTCTGCAACAGCAGCCCAGGGTGATGGTCGCCTCGCGCGCCTACTTCGAAAATGTCGCCGGCCTGAGCGACATCTGGACGCTGCGCTTCGACGACGTGCCTATGCCCGGCTACGGCTGGGTCTTCCCTGCCGGCGATGGCTTGGCGAATATCGGCGTCGGCTACTTCAAGGAAGGCCGCGATGCTTCCGCTGCAAATCCCTTCAAGCAGTTCATTGCATCGAAGGCTGTGCGGGCGATGCTGGCAAATGCGAAGCAGGTGGGGCCGCTGAAAGGCTATCCGCTGCGCGATGATTTTCTCACCTCGCCGACCTTTGGCGACGGGGCGCTGCTGGTGGGCGAGGCCGCTGGCCTGGTCAACCCGCTCACGGGCGAAGGCATCGACTATGCGCTGGAATCAGGGCGCATCGCCGCGCAACGCATCGCCGGCATGTTCGAGGCCGGCGATTTTTCACATGCACAATTTACAGCCTACGATGCATCGCTGCGCGCGCACTTCCAGGCGCTGTTTGAGTTCTGCTTCAAGGTGCGCGCGCTTTGCCTGAAACCGCTTGTGTTGAATACACTGGTGGCTATGGCGAATCGGCGGGCCGATCTGCGCCAGCGATTGGTCAGCGTGGTGCTGGGCGGTGCGCCGGTTCAAGGCAAGCTCACGCTGGGCCGCGTGATGAAGGCGCTGGTGAGGAAGCATTGAGCCTCAAGAGCCAGGCACCGAGACTGAGAACTTTCCGCCTGCTTTTGAGCTCCACTATCCTTCACTGCGGCCAAAGAGGAAACCGATATGGCCGAGAGTGCAACTGACATTGCGCGTGAGTTTCTTGCGCGCATCATCCCTTCGCAACGCCTGTTCGACATTTGTTTGTGGGATGGCATGCGGATCCCCGCCGAACAACCCACGCGCATCACGCTGCGCATCAACACGCCCGGGGCTGTGAAGCGCATGTTCACGCCGCCGGTCGAATTCAACCTGGCTGAGGCCTATATTCGCGGCGATTTTGAGGTGGAAGGTAGTTTGATCGACATCTTTCAATCGGCCAGGGCAGTGATGGATGCGCCGCGATTGCTGCGGGAGATGCCAAAACTGTTGCCGTTATATGTGCGACTCCCTGCAGATTCGCCGGTGCGCCGGATTGAGCGCGGACCGGCGACGCTGAGCGGTGGGCAGCATTCCAGGGAGCGCGACAAGGCAGCCTTGCAGTATCACTATGACGTTGGCAATGACTTCTATGCACTGTGGCTGGGCCGGCAGATGGTTTACACCTGTGCCTATTTCAAGACCGGCCATGAAGACATCAACACCGCGCAGGAGCAAAAGCTGGATCACATTTGCCACAAGCTGCGTCTGCAAGCCGGCGAGACACTGCTCGATATTGGCTGCGGGTGGGGCGGGTTGGTCATCCATGCTGCGCAGCGATTTGGCGTGCGCGCTATCGGCGTGACATTGGCGAAGAAACAACACGAATTTGCCAGCCGGCGCATTCAGGAGATGGGTTTGCAGGATCGCGCTGAAGTGCGCTTGATGGACTACCGCGACCTCGGCGATGAATCGTTCGACAAGTTGGTAAGCATCGGCATGTTTGAGGCCGTCGGCAAGAGCCATATGCCTGAATACTTCGCGCATGCGCATCGCCTGCTCAAGCCGCATGGCGTTTTCCTCAACCACGGCATTTCATCGTATCGCATGGAGCATGAGCGTTACACCGGCTTGCGCAAATGGCTCGACGATGTGCTGATTGGCGCTGGCAAGTTCGGCGACAAATACATCTTCCCTGATGGCGAGTTGGTGCCGCTGAACGACGTCAACCGCTTTGCAGAGCAGGCCGGCTTCGAGGTGCGTGACGTGGAAAATCTGCGCGAGCATTATGCGCTGACACTGCGGCGCTGGGTCGCCGGCCTGGAGGCGAAGCGCGAAGAGGCCATCGCCGTGAGCAATGAGACGATCTATCGCACCTGGCGGTTGTACATGTCGTCATCGGCATATGGCTTTGACAGCGCAGCGCACAACGTCAACCAGACCCTGCTGTGCAAGCTGGACGCGCAAGGGCACAGTTGCCTGCCGCTCACCCGCGACGACTGGTGCGCGTAATTGCAACTCCAGTCCAGTGAGCAATTTTTGGGCAAGACGTGGCTTGGCAATTGGGCAATGGGAACCGCTATTGTGCTGGTCATGCACAAGCACCTGCTGGCACAGCCACTCCCATGTGAAGTCACAGACGATGCGTTGATCAAGCGCATTGTTGCGCGTGACGGTGATGCCTTTTCACTGTTATTCGATCGCTACGCTGGCAAGGCGCTCGGACTTGCGATGCGTATTCTTGGAGATCGGGCGCTGGCCGAAGATGCGATTCAGGAAGCATTCTGGCGCGTATGGCAGCGCGCCGCCAGCTACGACCCTCTGCGCGCTACGTTCTCCACGTGGCTGATGGGCATCATCCATCACTGCGCGATCGATACTCTGCGCCGGCAGCGCTGCCGCGTTACCTCGGTAGAGATTGAAACGGCTGATCACGAGTTGTGGCTGGGGGTAGATGAGCGCACCGATGTGGCTGAACATGCATGGTGGCTCATGGCCGGCGAGCAGGTGCGCAAGGCGCTGGCGCAGCTGCCGGCGGCGCAGCGTGCGGTGATCACGCTGGCCTATTTTGCCGGCTACACGCGCCAGGAAATTGCTGCACGATTGAATGAACCTCTTGGCACAGTTCACACCCGCGCACGCCTTGGCATGTGCAAGTTGAAGGACCTGCTTGCGCCGCTGGCTTGATGTCTTCTGCGAGAGCAAAGTGCGCAGCTTGAATGTCATGTTTCTCGGGTCGATCGCTGCTCGCGATTTTGCTGAAAAAGAACATCGATTGAGCAGTATTTGAAATGGCAATCGGATAACGGGCGGTGCGAAAACGATGTCATGCAAGCTACTGCGCTCCGTCTCCTTTCACTGCCAGTTGTTGGTTTGGCGCTTCTATTCGGCTTGACTGTGGCGAGCCGCATTTTGCCGATCGCGAATGAATCGTCGGTGTCGATGTCTGCTGCGCCGGCGCAACCGGCCACGCTGGAAAGTGAGATGGCACGGCTGCAGGCGCGCTTGAAGGCCAACCCCGACGACACAAACAGCTATGCGCTGCTCGGCATGCTCATGCTGCAAAAAGCGCGCGAGAGCGCCGACGCGGCATGGTATGCACAGGCTGAGGCGGCGTTCAATAAAGTGCTCAAGCACGATGCACAACAACAGGATGCGCTGATTGGCATGGGCTTGCTTGCCTTGTCGCGGCATGAATTTTCGCAGGCTGCGCAGTGGGGAGAACGGGCCATCGCCGTGAATCCCTATCGCGCACAGGCGTATGGGGTGCTGGGCGATGCGCAGGTCGAGTTGGGCGAATACGATGCCGCAGTCAAGACGATTCAAAAGATGGTCGATACGCGGCCGGATATTGCAAGTTACAGCCGCGTGTCGTATCTGCGTGAGTTGCACGGCGACGTCGCCGGCTCCATCGATGCCATGCGCAGAGCGGTGAACGCCGGCGCGCCAGGCGCGGAGGGCACGCTGTGGGCGCAGGTGCAGCTTGGGCTGTTGTATTTCAACAGAGGCGATCTGCAAGTGGCCGAAGTCCTGTTTGGCAATGTGCTTGCACAGCAGGCCAACTATGCGCCGGCGCAGGCGGCCATTGCCAGACTGCGCGCTGCGCAGAACCGCACCGACGAAGCGCTGGCGTTATACCAAACCGTGATAAGCCGGGTGCCGCTGCCGCAATATGCCATCGAGTTGGGCGAGCTGTATGACCACCTGGGCCGGCGCGCAGATGCGCAGGCGCAATATGACCTCGTGCGCGCCATTCAACAGATCAATGCGAATGCGCAGATGAACACCGACCTTGAGATGGCGCTCTTTGAGGCAGATCATGGCAATTCAGAGAGGGCAGTTGTGTTGGCGCGTGAAGCATATCGCCGGCGGCCTGGCATTCATGGCGCAGATGCGCTGGCATGGGCCTTATATCGTGATGGGCATTTCAGCGAGGCGCGCGCCCTTATCAGGGAAGCGCTGAAGCTCGGCACGCAGGACGCGATGCTGCATTATCACGCCGGCATGATTGCGTTGCAGTTCGACGCGCATGAAGCGCGACAGCATCTGCAAACTGCGCTTGCCATCAACCCATATTTCTCCATCTATCACGCGCCGATTGCAGAGCAGGCGCTAATGAAACTCGACAATTGATGGTTGGCAATTGGTTGGCGCACGTTTTTTGTGGGCCATGCTGAACGCGCCGAAACCCATTTTGACAGCTTGTTGCAAAACGCCAGATGCACCGCGCCGTGGTCTGCGTAAGCAAAGAGAGCCATCTGGCTCATATAGATCGGTCGACATTCACAGGAGAGAAGACACATGAAACGCAACCTTAAATTTGAAAGGGCTGCCAGCGCAGGACTGACCACGTTGCTACTGATGGGCAGCGTGTTTGTGGTTGGCAGTGGCGCGCCGGCTGCCGCATCGAGCCATCGTGAGGCGCCGCTGATCTCGCGCGATCAATTTGCCGATAACACCGACACATACGCCTTTGTCAGCCCGGACAAGCCCGACACAGTAACGCTGATTGGATCATGGATTCCGTTTGAGCACCCTGCCGGCGGTCCAAATTATTTCAACTTCGCTGATGATGTGGGCTACTACCTCTACGTCGATAGTGATGGCGACGCAAATCCCAACTTCACCTATAAATTCACTTTCAAGACCACAGTCAAGGATCCGAACACATTTCTTTACAACGTTGGCCCGGTAACGGCATTGACCAGCGCTGCACAGAATGTGGAGCAGACTTGGACGATGTTCGAGAACGGTCAGCAGATTGCGACAGGCATTGTGCCGCCGGCGCATGTTGGCGTGAAGAGCGACCCCGATTACGTGAATCAGCTTTTCAAGCCGGCCATCAAGAAGGTCGCGCTGGCTGAAGGTGAGATGCAGGTTTTTGCTGGCCAGACTGACGACCCGTTTTTCGTCGACCTTGAAGTGTTCGACCTGCTCACCCTGCGCCCGCAGAAGGCGCCGATTGGCTTTGGCAGCAAAGGCATCGACAGCATCGCTGGCTTCAATGTCCACAGCATCGCCATTCAAGTGCCGACAGCGCATCTGTTGAAAGGCGCCGGCGACAACACGACCATTGGCGTGTGGTCTACCAGCACGCGCCAAAGCACGCGCGTTTTGGGCCAGCAGGGCGCGGTCAATAACAGTGGCGATGAAGTGCAGGTCAGCCGGCTTGGCATGCCGCTGGTGAATGAGGTGGTGTTGCCGTTGGCGCTGAAGGATGCTTTCAACAGCATTCCGCCATCGACCGATTACAAGCTTTTCACGAGTGGCAGCGCCGCAGGTGAATTGCTGAAGAAGAGCGTGCTGAACCCGGAATTGCAGAACCTGTTGAATGCGCTGTATGGGGTGCCGAAGCCGGCGCAGGATCGCAACGATCTGCTTTCAATCTTCCTCACGGGCATGGTGACTACGAAGGAGTTCACCATCCAGACGAAAAATGGCCCGGTTAAACTGCCGGCCGGCTTCAACGTCAATCAACCCAAAGGCGTGGTGCCAGCAGAGATGATTCGTCTGAACACTGCGATCAAGGGCGACCTGTGCAAGCCACAGCCTGACTATCAGCTTGGTCTGCTGGGTGGCGATGCGTGCGGCTTCCCAAATGGCCGGCGACTGGCGGACAATGCGACCTACATCGAGTTGCTTGCGGTGGCCGGCGCAGCCTACCCGGTGTTGACGAATGATGATTCGTTCTCGTTCAACCCGGCGCTGGCGAAGGTGCTGAACACAGGTGTGAATGTGAACGACTTGCCTTTCAGCAACAGCTTCCCGTATGTGCCGGCGCCGCATCGCGGCACCAACTTCCGCAGCAATGGCGGGTGGAAGTAAAGGGCAGGTGAGAGTAGGTGGCCGACAACCCCGGTGATGAGCCGGGGTTGTTTTTTGCGCTACAGCGTTCGTGTTACTTCAAACGGTGTGTTGCCAAATTGCCGCAAACTGAAGTGTTGTGCATCCACCTCGATTTCTCCCCAGGCGTGCGCCGGTGTGCCGGTGTCGTCGCAATTTTCCACCGCCGATTGCACTGTGATGTAGGGGATGCCGTCATGCCAGTCGACATGGTTCCAGTGCAGGTGGCCATTGACGACGGCAGCCACGTGGCCGGCATTGCGCAGGATTGCTCGCACCTCGGCGCGGTTTTCTGCCAGGCATGCCTCTGGTGCGCCCTCGAACCATGGATTGCCGCGCAAGTCTTGATCGGCAAACGAGTGGTGTGAGCACACCAACGTGGGCAATGATGTGCTGGCGAGGTCGTCGCGCAGCCACGCGACCTGATCCGCCGGCAGTGCGATGCGACCCTCGCGGTGCAGCGTGCGCAGCACAATCACATGCGCGCCGGCGGCGTCAAACGAGTAGAAATGCGCTGGGCGATTGAGCAACCCGAGCAGTTCACCGGCGGTCAAGCGCGCCGTGTCATGGTTGCCGAGGACGTGATGCGCCGGCACGCCGCCTTGCGCCAGCAACTGCACGCCTTTGCTGTAATTGTCGCGGTCTCGCTCAGGCGACTCGTCTTCGATCAGGTCGCCGAATTGCAGCACAGCATCGTAGCCGCCGGCGTGCCGCACTTGCTGCGCAAGTTCCGACAGATACGGCTCGGCATATTCCGTCAGTTTGCGGCGAATGCCCTTGAAATAGCCGGTCGGGCCGATGTGTGTGTCGGAGATGAAGGCAAAAGTAGGCATGTTTTGTTTGTTGTCTCAAGCACTTGAAGCGTTTTGGATACTGGAAGCATGTCAGCGCACAAACTCAAGGTCGGCCATGAATAGTGCGCCGCTGGTGTCACTAGCTGGCTGAATCTCCAGCGCTCGCACCTGCGCCAGATCGACGCCGGCAAATTGCGCCAGCGGCACGCGCACTGAGCCGAGAAAGGCATGACCGAGCCAGCGGAACGATGACACATCCAGCCGGCCCGGCGGATATGCAAATGCTGCGACATCCTTTGCCGTCAACCGCACCGTTGCGCTGCGATCACTTGCATCGATCAACTTGATGTTCAGGCCGAGTGGCTTGCGTTGTGCGTTGAGGAAATCGCCTGGGTCAGGCACAACGCGGAAGTGCAGCGCGGTGAAGCGACTGAGGTCCGCCGGCGCCTCGCCCAATGGCATCTCCCACTTCGTGCTGATCGGGTCGTTCCATGCGAAGCGCAGTTGCGTCGGGTTGCCAGGTTGCAGTGGCCAGCGTGTGCATGGCGCGTGGCTGTCGCAGAAGTCCAGACGCGCCGGCCCAGTGACCTGTGTGTAGCCGCCAAAGCCGTTGTAACCCAGATCGTCCTTGTTGCGCGGTGCGATGACAGGGCCGCGTTGCGCTGTGCCGACCGCGAGCGCTGTCTGCACCGGCACGTTGAACAGGAGATCCGGCGCTGGCGCGTTCACGCTCAGGCCGGCGCGCGCCGCGTTGTCCATTTTGCCGCGCGCGGCATCGAGGAAATCTGGCGCGTACTGTGCGAGGAATTGCTGTTGCGCCGCCGGCGTCAGCAAATTTGCCTCGCCGCAGCCTGGCACATTCTCCAGCCTCAGCGCGTCATCAACCGTCACCGCGGCGTTGAAGGCGTTGTGGCTTGCACCTTTCACGTAGAGCGATGAGGCGAAGGCATCGCGCTTGTTGCGCAGGCGTGCAGCCTCGTAAAAGGCCTGGCCATTCAATTCTGGCGTCTCGCCATCGCACTCTGGCAGCACTACGCCGAGCGGCATGTCGATGTCGTAGCTGCCAGCAGCATAGAGCGGCGCAACCAGCAGCACACCGAACAGCGGTCTGCCTGCGACCGGCACGCGGCGCGCCTTCCGTTCAATGCGCGCCTGTGCGCTCTGCATCGCCAGCAGCGCGCCATGTGCATGGCCGATCATGCCGATGCGGTCGAGGTCGAGCCGGCCCTGCAGGTTGATGCCAAGTGGCGTGGTGATGGTCTTGTTTGCAGCGATCAGCAGTTGCAGGTGCGCATCCAGCACATCGGGGTAGCGGCGCAATTCGGGCGCCACCGCGCCAAACGCCGGCGCATACACGGCATTGAGGTTTGGCGCGATGGCGACGTAGCCGCGCGCGGCCAATGCTTCGGCGAGAGTCGACAGGCCGGCATCGTAGCGCTTCTCAACGTCAGGCGCGCATGGCCACTGCTCCACCGTCACGCCGGCGTCGTTCGCTTGCGTTGGACATCCACCATGTGCGCCGTGCAGGAGAAACACGATGGGGAAGGGGCCGGCGCCGTCTGGCGCAGCGATGATGCCCTCGATGCGATACGGCATTTTGCGCAGCGCATTGCGGCGCGGCAGCCAGGTCTGGTCGATGGACGCATCGCCGGCGGAATAGCGCTGGGCAATGGGCGTCTGTGCGTGCAGGGAGTGCGATGGTGCAATCGGCGCGACCACAAGTGTGATCAACAGCGCGACGACCAACAGATGAAGCCGGCGCATGATTCAAGCGACTTTCAGCGCGCGGCGCACTTCGGCGATGATGGCCGCCTCTTGCGGGCTGACGCGCACGCCACCGAAGCCAAGAAAACTGCCGTCCTTGCTCTCTTCGGCCACGCGCTGGCATGTGTCGATGATGGCCTGCTTCACCTCGCCGGCCTGCTCCGGCGTCGCCTTGCCTGCCAGCACTTCGGCCAGCTCATCGCAGCGGCGCATCGCAAATGGCCGAATGTCCTGCAATTTCAAGGTCGATGGGTTGGTGGTGAATTGTTCTGCCAGGGTGCGCAACTCAGCAGCGCCACTCTCATCGGCTGCCGCCTTCAGGAACGGATTGCCGCTGTTGCGGATGGTGTTGAGGAAATGCGGCGCGATGGCTGCCAATTCGTTGAGCGTGGCGCGGTTGCCGTCGGTCTTTGACAACGCAATCGAGATGCCGCACATGATCGCTGTGCGGATGAGCAAGGTTGTGTCTTCAGGCGTCCATGCAGGTTGTGTCATGGCATGGAGTATCGCATGCCGATGTAGACGATACAATCGCGGGCGAATGGGCTATTGCACATTTGGCTGTTGCGGCATCGATCTCAGGCGAAATTGGTGATGCAAATCACTCGATGACCCGTTCGAACAAGGGAAATATGAAGGTATTGATCTACGACACGAAGCGCTACGATCGGGAAGGATTGGATGCAGCCAACGCCGGCCGGCATCAGCTCGATTTCATCGAGGCGCCCCTAAACGGACAAACCGTCGCGCTGGCGCAGGGCTATCAGGCGATCAGCATCTTCGTGAATGACGATGCGTCGGCGCCGGTGATGGTGAAGCTGGCGGATGCCGGCGTCAAGCTTGTCACACTGCGCAGCACCGGCTTCAACAATGTCAATCTCGACGCGGCGCGCCGGCTCGGCATCACCGTCATGCGGGTGGCGAACTACTCGCCGTGGTCGGTGGCCGAATTTACTGTCGGCCTGCTGCAGACGGTCAACCGCAAGATCCACCGCGCCTACAACCGCACCCGTGAGCACAACTTTCTGCTCGATGGCCTGCAAGGCCGCGACTTGCACGGCAAGACCATCGGCGTGATCGGCACCGGCCGCATCGGCATGTTGTTTGGCAAGATCATGCGCGGCTTCGATGTGACGCTGCTTGGCTATGACGTGATGCAAAACCCTGAATGCGTTGCGCTGGGTATGACCTATCTGCCGCTCGATGACGTGCTTGCACAGAGCGATGTGATTAGCCTGCATGTGCCGCTACTGGCGGAAACGCGCCACATCATCAACGCGAGATCGCTCGCGCAGATGAAGCGCGGCGTGATCCTCATCAACACCAGCCGTGGCGCGCTGATCGACACCGAGTCCCTGATCGACGCCCTCAAAAGCGGGCAGGTGGGCGCGGTCGGCCTGGATGTCTACGAAGAGGAAGATGGTTTGTTCTTTCGCGACCGCTCCGACCAGATCATCACCGACGACGTGTTTGCGCGGCTCACTTCGTTTCCCAACGTGCTGGTCACCGGTCACCAGGCGTTCTTCACCCATGAGGCGCTGGCGGAAATCGCCGGCACCACGATTCGCAACCTGACCGACTTTGAAAATGGTCAAATGAACGAAAATACCCTGAACCAAAAACCATGACACAAACCACACAACCACACCAGCAATCGATCGACGAAGTGGTTGCGGCCATGAAGACCGACCCGCGCGCCGGCCTGAGCGAGAGCGAAGCGCGCGCGCGGTTGGAACAGTTTGGCCGCAACGAACTGAAATCTGCGCCGCCGGTGCCGGCGTGGCGCAAGTTCCTCGCTCAATTCCAAAGCCCGCTTGTCATCCTGCTGCTCATCGCCACGCTGATCTCATTCATCGTATGGCTGCTCGAACGGGATAATGGCCTGCCCTACGAAGCCATCGCCATCTTTGCCATCGTCCTGCTGAATGCCATCCTCGGCTTCATCCAGGAGGAGCGCGCTGAGAAGTCGGTGGCGGCGCTGATGGCGATGTCGGCGGCGACGGCTGCGGTCATTCGCGATGGCCAGCTTCAACGCATCCCTGCTGCCGAAGTGGTGCCGGGCGACCTGCTGCAACTGGAGGAGGGTGACACGATTGCCGCTGATGCGCGCCTCACTGAAGTGCACAGTTTGCAGGCTGCTGAAGCTGCTCTGACCGGCGAGAGCTTGCCGGTGAGCAAGAACAGCGAGCCGGTGGCTGGCGATGCGCCGCTGGGCGACCGTCGCAACATGGTGTTCAACGGCAGCGCGGTGACCTATGGGCGAGGCCGCGCCATTGTCACCGGCACTGGCATGCAAACCGAAGTCGGCAAGATCGCCGGCTTGCTGCAAGAGACGAAGGAAGAGCCGACGCCGTTGCAGATCGAGATCGAAAAAGTCAGCAAAGTGCTCGGCATCGCCGTCATCATCATCGCCATCATCGTCATCGGTGCGGTGCTGCTCACCCAGAGCATTCACTCTGTCAGCGCGCTGGTCGAAGCATTGATCTTCGGCGTGTCGCTGGCGGTGGCTGCTGTGCCAGAGGGGCTTGCCACCATCTTGACGATCGTGCTGGCGATGGGCGTGCAGCGCATGGCGCGGCGCAACGCCATCATGCGCAAGCTGTCGGCGGTCGAAACGCTTGGCTCAGCCAATGTGATCTGCACCGACAAGACCGGCACGCTGACGAAGAACGAGATGACTGTGCGCTCCGTCATCACCGCCAGCGGTCGCGCCGATTTTAGCGGCATCGGCTATGAGCCAAAAGGGGATGTGCTGCACAACGGCCAGCCGCTGGGCGGCGATGTGCGCGTGGAGGTGGTGCATCTGCTGCGCGCGGCCATGCTGGCCAACAACAGTGAGCTTCAACAGCGCGAGGGCCGCTGGTCGATTCAGGGCGATCCCACTGAAGGCGCGCTGAAGGTCGCCTCGGCCAAGCTCGGATTGCACGAAGACACGCTGGAATCGCGCTTTGAGCGCATGGCCGAAGTGCCATTTTCATCTGAGCGCAAGATGATGAGCACGGTGCACGATGACGCCGAGAAAACCGAGCGTGTAATGATCTTTGCGAAGGGCGCGCCGGATGTGTTGTTGTCGCGGTGCTCACATGAGCGCGTGGGCGAAGACGCAGTGCCGCTCACCGAGGCGCGCCGCGCGGAGATTCTGGCCTCGGTCAACCAGATGGCGAGCGAGGCGCTGCGCACGTTGGGCATCGCCTATCGCACTGAGCTGCATGAGAACATTGGCCCTGAAGTCAATGAAAACATCGAGCATGATTTTGTCTTCTTCGGCTTGATCGGCATGATCGACCCGCCGCGGCCAGAGGCCAAGGATGCGGTGAAGCTGGCGCACGAAGCCGGCATCCGCGTGATCATGATCACCGGCGACCACCCGCTCACCGCACAAGCCATCGCCGGCGAGCTCGGCATCATCGGGAAGGGCGGGCGCGTGGTGGCCGGCCCTGAGCTCAACACCTTCGACGAAGCGAAGCTGCGGGAAGTCGTCAATGACGTGTCCTGCTATGCGCGCGTCAGCCCCGAGCACAAGCTGAAGATCGTGCAGGCGCTGAAGAAGAACGGCAATGTGGCGGCCATGACCGGCGACGGCGTGAATGACGCGCCGGCGCTCAAGACTGCCGACATCGGCGTGGCGATGGGTATCACCGGCACCGACGTGTCGAAGGAAGCCGCTGACATGGTTCTGACCGATGACAACTTCGCGTCCATCGTCGCGGCGGTGGAAGAGGGGCGCGGCATCTTCAGCAATATCCGCAAGTTTCTGCGCTATCTGTTGTCGTCGAACATCGGTGAAGTGTTGACGATGTTCTTTGGCGTGATGTTCGCCGGTGCTCTCGGCCTGCGCGCCGGCGAGGGTGAGTTGCTGGTGCTGCCGCTGCTGGCGACACAGATCTTGTGGATCAACCTCGCAACTGATGCGGCGCCGGCGCTCGCGCTCGGCATCGACCCAGCAGGGCGCTACATCATGCATCAAAAACCGCGCCTGCGCAGCCAGGGTGTGATCGATCGCGAGATGTGGTTTGGCATCTTCTTTGTCGGCGCAGTGATGGCCGCCGGCACGCTGTTTGTGATGGACATGTCGCTGCCGGGCGGCTTTGTGGGAAATGCCGGCGAATTGCGGCACGCTCGCACGATGGCCTTCACCACGCTCGTGATGTACCAACTGTTCAACGTGTTCAACGCGCGATCTGATGAGCGCAGCGCCTTCTCGGAAATGTTCACCAACAAGTGGCTCTGGTTCGCCGTCGCGCTTTCGCTGTTGATGCAGATCGCAGTGGTGCATGTGCCATTCCTGCAAACCGCGTTCAGCACCACTTCGCTCTCGTTTGAGAACTGGCTGACCTGCGCGGCAGTCGCAAGTTCGGTGATCTTTGCGCGTGAGATATTCAAGCTCTTCGTGCGCGCTATTCGCAAGTCAAAAATGCAGGTCGCGGTGGGATAATCGCATCGAGACAAGCATCAAAAGCGCTGCGGCAGAATGGGCGGAAGTCGAGGATCAATCAAGCAGAGTCGATCACGCAGTTCATTTGCCGAAGAAACGCTTTGAAAAAGAAGTCAAGGAGAAATAACAATGTCGAAAGTCATCATCACGCGCGGCAAATATAACGGCATCAATGCCTGCGCCGACGAGCGCGGTGTGATCGCCGCCGCTGCGATGGATCAGCGCGGTTCGTTGCAAAAGTCGATTGCCAAGGCGCGCGGCGCGAATGGCGCATGCAGCGATGCGGAACTCACGCAGTTCAAGACGGCGGTGACGCAGGTGCTGACGAAGCACTCCAGCGCTATTTTGATGGACCCGGAATATGGCCTGCCGGCGCTGGAGCACAAGGCGCCAAATGCCGGCGTGCTGCTGGCGTATGAGAAGACCGGTTACGATGCCACGGTGAAGGGCCGGCTGCCTGACCTGCTCAGCCTGTGGAGTGTAAAGCGCCTGAAGGATGCCGGCGCAAATGCAATCAAGCTGCTGCTGTATTACAACCCCTGGGACGATGCTGGCATCAACGAAGTGAAGCACGCTTTCATGGAGCGCTGTGGCGCGGAGTGCGCAGCCAACGATATGCCGCTTTTCCTTGAGCCGATCTACTACGAAGATGGTCTCGACGATGCAGCGCTGGCGAAGAAGAAGCCCGAAGCCGTGACGCGCTACATGGAAGAATTCAGCAAGCCGCGCTATGGCGTGGACATTTTGAAGGTCGAGGTGCCGTTCAACATCAAGTTTGTCGAAGGCTCGCGCGCATTTTCTGGCGCCGCCGTGTACAACAAGGCCGATGCTCTGCGCTTGTTTGCCGAGGCGGCCAGCGCAGCGAAGAAGCCGTTCATCTACCTCAGCGCCGGCGTCACCGATGCAGTGTTCATCGAGTCGCTGGAGTGGGCAGCAGAGGCTGGCGCAAACTTTGCCGGCGTGCTGTGCGGCCGCGCCACCTGGCAAGATGGCATTCCTGTCTTTGCACAACAAGGCTACGATGCGCTTGTGGCGTGGCTGGAAGACAAGGGTGTGAAGAACATCATTGCGTTGAATGAGACGCTGGCGAAGGGCGCGCAGCCGTGGTGGAATGCCTACGGTGGCAAAGAGAACATCGACGTTGTGGGCTGATAGCACGCCAGGCATCCTGAACGTCGTGGATGACCTGCGCAGATCGCTATCGATATGAGCGAAAGCGCAGTCAAAGGGTCAGGATGCTTGCATGTGATCCGTGTGCGACGCACTTCAGAAAGTGCGTCGCACTTTTTCTATCGCGCAAACGCTTTGAACGGATTCACGCACGTGAGCAGGTGAATCGTCGCATCATCGATGCCGGAAGAGCGCAGCTTCGGCAGAAAGTGTTCGATAAGGTAGGTGTAGGGCGCAGGCGCGCCGCCGGCCGGCTTCGATGGGTCGTACCAGCCGCGATCCATGCTTAACAGCAGCCGATTCCCCAAGCCCTCATCCAACATGCGGCAGATGCGCTCAATGAAAAAAGCATCGTCCTGTGAGCCGCCGATCCAGTCATATTCGATCCATGCACCGCGCCGGCCCATCTCCACGTTCAACTCGAAGTCTGGCTCAGCACTGGCATGAATCCACACAAAGCGCGCAGCGGTGTAGCCATCACGCTCGATGATATTGAGCTGATCGCGCACCACACGGCCGCGTATGGTGTGACTGCCGATGGCTGCGCCAGTCATACGTGCTGCGCCCGCAGCCGCCCGCAGGATCTTCTTCTCGATGAGGGTGATGTCATCGTCGCCGGCGCTCAGCTTGATAAACGCCGCGCGTACGCCGGTGTCGCCAATGCCATATTGCAACTCATCGTGCATCCAGTCTTGTAGTTGACTCTGGCGCATGTCGCGCGCCCATTGTGGCGTCCACGGCTCGCGATACAGGCCGGTGGCGACTGCGATGGGGAATTGCGCGGCAAGCGACACTGCCTTCACGATATCGACGCGCCGGCCTACATCTGCCGGCGTGCATTCGATCAGCGCGCTCACATTCTGCGCCTTGATCTTCTCGATCTCCGGCGTCATCAACTTCACCACGTCGCCGATGGCCGCTTCACCAAAGCCAGAGCGGCCAATTTCACCCAGATCGACGAAGACGTGCTCGTGCGGCAGAATGCAGGCGAGTTCGGTTTCATCTTTTGGTCCGAGCGTCGTAAATAGTTGAGTCAAGGCAGCGTTTTCTCCCATCGCTCCGATACGTCAAATTGCGTGAAGCCCAGCGCAGCGTAGAGCGCGCCGGCTTCCTCAGAATATGAGCCGACGGTGGCATGAATGGCGCCGAGTGCGTGCAGCCGGCGAAGACCTTCAGTCATCACTGCGCGTGCCAGGCCACGCCGCTGATGCGCAGGCACCGTCGCCACAGGTTCAAATGCGCCGGTGCGCGTCACGTCGTCATACCACACCGTGCAGAATGAGGCGATCTCACCTTGTTCGGTGACAGCCACCAGATCGAGGTCGCGGCGATACAGGATGCACTTCTGGATGTTGCGATACCACGTTGTGTCACGGTTGCCGGCGGCTATGTTCACGTCGCCCTCATGAAACGCAAGGCCGGACGCATAGCAACGCTCGATCAACTCGACACCATCGCCGAGTGAGCGAATGCTATAGCCGGCGACGTGTGGCACGCCAGGCATGGGCTTGCCAGCGAGCGATTGATAACGCTGATACTCCGGCCAATCGCCCTTGCCATAGCCTCGTTCGGTGAGCAAGCCGCGCAGGAGCGCATTGTGCTGGCCAACCCAGATGCGCATCTGGCGTTGTCTGTCGCCGCCCTCAAATGCCAACTCGCGCTCGGCTGCATCGATCATCGCTGTGTAGAGCGGCGCCTCTTGGCGATGCGGATGCACCTGCAAGAAGGCATTGTGGCGGTCTTCGGCGTTCAGCACGCCGGCAATGCATCCGCCGGCTTCCCAGATGAACATCACGTCTTCGTAGCGCGCCTTGCTGATGTTGAGCAGGCTATGCCAACGCGCGTAATCCAGCCGGTAGGGCTGCCAGCAGAATTCGCGCCGGCCATTCAACAGATAGCACGCGCGCAGAAATTCGCGCACGCGATAGTAGTCGTCTTCGCCGCGCACGTTGTGGGACGTGTAGTTCATGATGTCTCATGCTTTGGCGATGCAGTCGCGCATGTAGCGCAGGCTTTTGCCGAGGTTGGCGGCCTTCTCTGCCGGCGTTTCCCCGCTGATGCTGCACTCATAGGCCATGTAGCCGGCGAACCCGATCTCCTTCAACACCTTGAATGATGCGACAAAATCGATGTCGCCTGTGCCTGGTTCCAGGCGCGTGTTGTCGGCGAGGTGGATGTGTGAGATATGCTTGCCGGCCTTTCGAAACGCCTCAGGCGTGCTGGTCTCCTCGATGTGCATGTGAAAGAAATCGCTGAGCAGGCCGATGCCAGGCTGTTTCGCGCGCTCGATGATGCGCACGCCATCGCTCTGCTTGCGCAGATAATGCTGCTCATAGCGGTTGAGCGGTTCCAGCATGAACAAGGTCTTGTGTTGCGCGGCAAACGGACCGATCTCCTCACAGGCCGCAAGCATCAATTTCTCTTCCATCTCAAGCGGAGTGAACACGGGTGAGAGGTCTGGCACAAGTGGCGGTCCGAAGATGGGAGGCACGATTTGGCCGGCCGCGCCGATTTGCCCGCAGAATTCGAGGATGGCTTTGCTGCCATCGATGCTGCGCCGGCGTTTCGCCGGCTCTGGATGCAGGAAATCGAAACTGGCATTGCCATCCGCGTCGGCATTGCCGCATACTGAGCACAGTGGCAGGATGCCGGCGATCTCATCGGCCTCGCGCCGCATGCGCGCCAGCCCGCCGCCGAAGGCCAGCAACTCGATGCCTTCCACGCCATACTCCTTCGCCCAATGCGCCTTCTCTTTGGGTGTGCTGCCGGGCAGCAGCGTCAGTTGAACTGCGATTTTCATTTTGCTAGTCTCCAATCTCCAATTACTAATCTCCAATCGCGCTTTGTGCAAGCGCCATCATGCCCGACGCCTACAATCAATGCCATATTGGGCTGGAACTGCTCTCTGTGGCTCCGCCTCTTTGCATTGAAATGACATCTTGTTTTGTGGTGATCGCCGGCAATATCGGCGTCGGTAAATCGACGCTGGTTGGATTGCTGGCCCAGTATCTGGGCTGGACGCCGTTCTATGAGCCGAATGCCGATAATCCTTATCTCGCGGATTTCTACGCTGACATGCGGCGCTGGAGCTTCCATTCGCAGGTGTTCTTTCTGGCGCAGCGCGTGGCGCAGCACAAGCAACTTCTGGAAAGAGGTGAGCCGGTGGTGCTGGATCGCAGCGTATATGAGGACGCGGAGATCTTTGCGCGCAATCTTTACCTGCGCGGCGAGATGAGCGCGCGCGATTGGCAGACCTATGAGGGCCTGTATCGCACGATGTCATCGCTGCTGCGGCCGCCAGACTTGATCGTGTATCTGCGCGCGAGTGTGCCGGTGCTGATGCAACGCATCGCCCGCCGTGGTCGTGATTACGAGAGCCGCGTCTCGCCGAGCTATATCGAGTCGCTCAACGTGCTGTATGACGAGTGGGTGCACAGCTTCACCGCCAGCCCAGTGCTAACCATTGAGACGGATGCCATTGACGTTACGGCGCGCAATAAGGATCGGCACAACGTCATTGAGATCATTCAAACGCGGTTGGATACGTTCAGCGGGTAAACCGCACTGTCGTTCCACCACGGCATGCCCTCATAGCCGGCATTCATACGCTTGAGGAATTCGATAAAGTTCATGCCGCGCACTTGCTCAAGCAAGGGCCAGTCCTGGGGTGCGAGTTGCACTTTGGCTAGTGGTATCACGGGCTGTTCACTGAACCATTGCTCGCCATCGTGGTCAGGCGTGAAAGTCTCCGCCGGCAGCAAATACACCGTGCCTTCACGCCACGGGAAGTAGGGCAGGGCGCGGTAATCCAGCGCGAACTGAAAGCGTTCGATGAGTGAGCCGTTCACGTCGTGGCGCGGCACATAGAGGTTGTTCAACGCAGGAATGACCGGCAGGTCGTTCAGCTTGGCACGGTCGACGACGGCGTAGAAGCCGGCGAGGATGCCGCTCGAAGCCGCATACACGCGCGGTGTGTTCCCGCCTTTTAGATTGTCTTGCGCGGCACGCGGCTCGAACACATCGATGTTTCCATTTGTCGAACCATGCGCCAGAACACCGTGCCGCTGGATGGCATGCTCAAGAAACACCCATTTCGGCACGTTGAAGGCATGGTTGGGTATCAACGCGCCGTCACCCGGTGAGACGTGGCGATTGAACAGACTGGAGCACAAGCGTAGTGTCGCTTCGTCCGCAGGCAGCATCGGTGCGGGAATGAGTTGCTCGAAGTCGATGGCCTCAAGCATCGCGCGCATGTCGTGTCGCACTTCGAGCAGTGGCAACAAATGCGCAAGCTCATCTTCGGGAATGGGCATGGAAGGCTAGCTTAGCATGCGATTCTTTCGTCAATCGATCAACTCGACTGTGGCAGCTCTGCATCTGCTCGCTCGCATTTCACGATGTTGAATGAAACATGCACAAGGCAATTGCAATTCAGTGCAGGCGCGCCTTGCGTTTTTGATTCTGTTAATCCGGTCTTCTTTTTCTGCGGGGTTGGTTGCGGCCGCGTCTGCCGGCTTCCCAGGCATCGATGATCGCTTTACCGTCTGCGCCTTGCCATGTCTGCGCGATTCGCTCATGCAGGTCGGCCGGCGTGCGCTCTTTGCACAGCGCCTGTTTGCCCTCGCTCGGTTTCAGGTTGAGGTCGTGCAACTGGCACAGCCCTTGCGCGTCGAGAAAGGCGCAACGGCCAGAGGGGATCGCCGGCGCTTGCCTGCCCTCGCGCCCAGCAATGGCCGGCGTCAGCACATACACCGTCTTGTCCTGCATGTGATCAAACCACCAGTCAAGCATGAGGCGGTCAGCAAAACCGGCATCGATCAGGCGTTGCGCGTCGTCGGGCGTGGGCCAGCAAGGCCGGCGCTCACACATCGCCTTGCATTCCTCGCAGGTGCACGCTTCGAAGTCAGTCATGAATCACGCGCCGACTGTGCTTTATCGTATTCGGCTACAAGCCGCTTGGGAGCTACCTGTCGCCATGCGCGCTCAAAAAGATCACTCAGGTCTGAGTCGCCCACGCTCTCCAATCGCACCAGAAGATAGGTCCAGCCGCTGGGTTGCACGCCGCGGTAATGATCTGTGATGAAGTAGGTTGCCGGCTCAGCCTGCATCAGAATGTCGCGGAGTATCGCATCGACTTTGATGACGAGGATGCCGTCGGCGCGCAGCCACGCCAGCGATTTGCCCTTTACCTTGAAGGCTGGCGTGCCATACGACTCGCCAAGGTCAAGGTTGGGCCAAGCAAGCGCAATGCGCTTGAGCCGTTCAAGGATCGCCGGCGTGGACATGCTCTGGTGTTTGTGGCGCACCTTTGTGTCGCGCCACAAATGGTTTTAGAACTTGCGGCTCCACTCCCTCGGCCAACGCTCGATGACGACTTTGGTCTCGGTGTAGAACTCGATGCCGTGGAAGCCTTGCGCGTGCAGGTCGCCAAAGAAGCTCTCGCGCCAGCCGCTGAATGGGAAGTAGGCCATGGGCGCCGGCACGCCGATGTTGATGCCGACGTTGCCGCTGTTCACCTCATAGCGGAACTGCCGCGCCGTCGCGCCGCTGCTGGTGAAGATCGACACGGCATTGCCAAAAGCGCGGTCGTTCACCATCGCAATCGCCTCTTCCACTGTCTCAGCATGCATCAGGCTCAGCACCGGCCCAAAGATCTCGGTCTTGGCGATCTCGCCCTGCGGCGGCACATGGTCGAGGATGGTGGGGAAGACGAAATAGCCATCCTCGTAGCCGCTCACCTTCTTGTTCCGGCCATCCAGCAGCACCTTTGCGCCTTCGCTCTCGCCCTGCGCGATCAGCTTTTCGATGCGCTGCTTGCTCTCTGGCGTGATCACCGGCCCCATCTCGATGCCTTTGTCGAGGCCATAGCCAACCTTGCGCGAGGCGGCGGTATCGGCCAGCGCCTCGACGAACTCATTGCGCGCCTTGCCAACGGTGATGCCGACGGACGCCGCGAGGCAGCGCTGGCCGGCGCATCCGAAGGCCGAATCGGCCACGATGCGCGTCGTGGTCTCCATGTCTGCATCGGGCATGATGACGACTGGATTCTTGGCGCCACCCTGCGCCTGCACGCGCTTGCCGTTGGCTGCGCCGCGCTGATAGATATAGCGCGCCACCGGCGTGCTGCCAACAAACGAGATGGCGCGAATGAGCGGGTGATCGAGGATGGCATCGACCACTTCCTTGCCGCCGTTGACGACTTGGATGACGCCGGCGGGGAAGCCGGCCTGCTCGATCAGCTCGAACAGCTTCTGCATCGACATCGGCACTTTCTCGCTCGGCTTCAGGATGAAGCAGTTGCCGGTGGCGACTGCATAGGGCAGGAACCACATCGGCACCATGGCGGGGAAGTTGAATGGCGTGATGGCCCCAACCACGCCGAGCGGCTGGCGAATCATGTGCTCATCGATGCCGCGCGCGATGTCTTCGTTGTTGATGCCCTGCATCATCACTGGCGCGCCGCTGGCCACTTCGATGTTTTCGATGGAGCGCACAACCTCGGCCTGGCTTTCACCGAAGGTCTTGCCGGCTTCATTCGTGATCACGCGCGCCAGTTCGTCCTTCTGAGCCTCCATCAAATGCTTCAGGCGATAAAGATATTGAATGCGCTCGCCAACTGGTGTGCGGCGCCAGCCGTGGAATGCCTTCTGTGCAGCCTGCGCGGCGGCGTCCACCGCGTCTGCCGGCGAGAGCGGCACTTGCGTCAACACCTGCGCGGTGGCAGGGTTCTTCACGTCCAGATACGAACTTGCGCTCGACGACGTCCACTTGCCGTCGATGTAGTTAAGTAAACGATTGTTGCTTGTGCTTGACACGGGTTTCATCTCCTTGCGCGTGTGCTTGGCTTGATTATAAAGACTGAGACGCGGCGCTGTCTTCTGAGAAATCCGCACTCATTTCGCGCCGGCACTTTCGAGAATTCTGATGATCGCGTCGAAGCTGCGCTGCCTGGCGTGCGCCAATGGCGTGACGCCGGCGCTGTCAGCAAGGTTCACATTCGCGCCGGCATCCACCAGCAGCCGCACCACCTCGGTGTGGCGCGCGCCGCCATCGCCCAAAATAATTGCCTCCAGCAGCGCCGTCCAGCCCAGACGGTTGACATGATCGATGTTGATGCCGGTCTTGAGCAGCTCACGGATGATCTCGACGTGACCGCGATCAGCGGCGCGAATGAGGCCGGTGCCGTTGTAGCTGTCGAGGCTGTGCACGTCGGCGCCATGGGCGAGCGCAAGTTGCAGCATCTCAAGGCCACCGTCGGCAGTGGGGATGAGGTAGGCGCTCTGCAGCGTGTTGTCCTTCACGTTCACGTCTGCGCCGGCATCGATGAGCGTCTTCGCCACAGCGACGTGATCGCCATACGCCGCTGCGATGAGCGCAGTGCGCCCTGCGCTATCGGCGGCTTTCACGCTGGCGCCCTGCGCGAGCAGATGTTGCACTGTGGCGAGATCACCTTTGCCAGCGGCATCGATCAGCGCGGCATCGCGCGTTTGGGAAGATGGTATTGGGTTCATGAGGGAAGGGGCTGCGGGTGGTGGCGCCGGCGGCATGGCGCACGCGGCGAGCGCGATCACGAGGACGCCGGTGGAAATCATTTTCGACATCATGACAGCTCCATTTCAAGCTATGCTCGAAATGACAACTCGTCCAGCAGCCACACCACATTCGCTTCGATCAAGCCGAGCGCCTCATTCGCGCCCATGCGATCGAGATCCGGCACATGCCAGAATGTGAACTTGTCGCGCCACGCAGGGAAGAGATGCTCGACGTAGGCAGGATGCTCGTCAGCATCCATTGCGATGATGCGGCCGGCGCTGTGCAGATCGGCTTCACTGAGCCGGCGCGGGTATGGCATGGGGTCTGGCACAGCATAGCCGCGCTCGCGCAGCCGCTCAATCGTCACTTTGGCGACTGGGCCAGGATTCACGGGGCTGGGGTCGAAGCCGCGCGAGATGGCGAGCCAGGCAAGCGATGCCGGCTTCGTTGCGTTGAACA